>JAJYFW010000007.1:6667-13568 GCA_021785335.1 Pseudomonadota bacterium | reverse complement strand
GCTCACCATCGTGGGCGAGGCGTTCCAGCGCGTCGAACACTGCCTGCTGGCGCCGAAGGGGGCGACGATCGCCGGGCTCAGGCGCGCGCATTCGCACGCGGTGGCCCTTGGCCAGGTGCGCCGCGTGATCAAGGAGCTCGGCCTCACGCCCGTGATCGAGGCGGACACCGCGGGTGCCGCCGAGCAGGTCGCCGCGTGGAACAACAAGGAGGACGCCGCGATCGCCTCGGAACTCGCGGCGGAGCTGTTCGGACTCGAGATCCTGCGCCGCAATGTCGAGGACGCGGCGCACAACACCACGCGCTTCTACGTCGTCTCGCGCGAGCGCCCGCCGCTGCTGCCGACGCAGCCGGGCATCATCACCACCTTCGTGTTCCGCGTGCGCAACGTTCCCGCGGCGCTGTACAAGGCGCTCGGCGGCTTCGCCACCAACGGCGTGAACATGACCAAGCTCGAGAGCTACATGCTCGACGGGCAGTTCACCGCCACGCAGTTCCTCTGCGACGTGGACGGGCACCCGGAAAGCCCGCCGCTGCGCCGCGCGCTGGAGGAGCTTTCGTTCTTCTCGCGCGAGGTGCGGATCCTGGGCGTGTACCCCGCCGCCGCGTTCCGCGCGGAGCAGCCGGAGGCGGATTGAGGCCGGGGCCTCAGGCCCCCGGACCCCATTACCTAAAGCAACGAGAGCTGCGCCTCCTGCGCCCGCGCTTCCGCCGGAACGGCGAAGCGGGACGTGTCGAGCGACGTGTGCTGGTCGAGTCCCCATTGCCGCGCCGCGCGCTGGAAACGCCGCGCGATGAGGTCGGCATAGACGCCGACGCCGGTGAAGCGGTGGCCGAAGCGCGAGTCGTTGAGCCCGCCCGCGCGCGTCTGGCGGATCAGCGAGAGCACCTTCGCCGCGCGGTCCGGCCGGTGCTCGTTGAGCCAGGCCTCGAACATCTCCCTCAGCTCGTGCGGCAGGCGCAGCAGGATGTAGCCGGCCTCGCGCGCGCCCGCCTTCGCCGCCGCCTCCAGGATGCTCTCCAGCTCCGCGTCGTTGAGGCCGGGGATCATCGGCGCGGCGAGCACCGAGACCGGCACGCCCTCGCGCGCCAGTGTCGCGACCGCGGCCAGGCGGCGCGAGGGGGTGGCTGCGCGCGGCTCCATCACGCGGGCGAGCCCCGCGTCCAGCGTGGTGACCGAGAGATGCACGCGCACGAGGTTGCGCGAGGCGAGCCGCTTGAGGATGTCGAGGTCGCGCAGCACGCCCGCGGACTTGGTGACGATGCTGACGGGGTGGCCGTAGCGGTCCATCACCTCCAGCACCGCGCGCGTCAGGCCCAGCGTGCGCTCCACCGGCTGGTAGGGATCGGTGTTGGAGCCGAGTGCGAGCGTGCGCGCCACGTAGCCGGGCTTCTTCAGCTCGCGCTCCAGCAGCGCGGCGATCTCCGGCTTGAACAGCAGCCTGGTCTCGAAATCGAGGCCGGGCGAGTAGCCGAGATAGGCGTGCGTCGGGCGCGCGTAGCAATAGATGCAGCCGTGCTCGCAACCGCGATACGGGTTCACCGCGCGGTCGAAGCCGATATCCGGCGACTGGTTCCAGCTGATCGCCGAACGCGTCGCGTCCCTGGTGAGCGTGGTGGCGAGCGGCGGCAACTCGGCGAACTCCGCCAGCGTCTCCCACCCGTCGTCGAAGGCCGCCACGCTCTGGCGGTCGAAGCGGTTGGCGGGGTTGTCCACCGCGCCACGGCCGCGCCGCAGCGACGCGGGCAGGCTGGTTCCGGCCGGAAGTGTGGCACGATCGGGCGTCATGGCACGTGTTCCTGCTTCGTTCTTGCGCTACCCTGCCGAAGCCCGGAAGATTGGTCAAGAACATATTGAGAACATGGATATCATTACCCCAACCGCGAGCGCCACGGCGACGCTGCCGGTCGGCCGCCGCCATCGCGGCGCGTTCCCGCCTGCCCTCGCCGATGCCGACACCAACGACCACCCGCGGAGAGACCGATGACGATTCATGTGGGCCTGCTGCTCTTCCCCGACCTTACCCAGCTCGACCTCACGGGCCCGTACGAGGTGTTCCGCAAGACGCCCGGCCTCGCCGTGCACCTGGTGGCCGAAAGCCTCGATCCCGTCGCGGCCGAGACCGGCATGCGCATCCTGCCCGACACCACGCTCGCGGATTGCCCGGCGCTCGACATCCTGTGCGTGCCCGGCGGACCCGGCGCCAACGCGGCGATGGAAAACCCGGCGATCCTCGCCTTCCTGCGCGAGCGGGCGCCCGTGGCGCGCTACGTCACCTCCGTCTGCACCGGCGCGCTGGTGCTCGGCGCCGCCGGGCTGCTGCGCGGCCGCCGCGCCACCACGCACTGGTCCGCGCACGACCTGCTCACGGGCCTCGGCGCGATCCCGACCCGGGGCCGCGTGGTGCGCGACGGCAACCTCGTCACCGGCGGCGGCGTCACCGCGGGGATCGACTTCGCGCTGAGCCTGGTCGCGGAGCTGTTCGGAGAGGCGGAGGCGCAGCGGGTGCAGCTGCAGATCGAATACGCGCCGGCGCCGCCCTTCGATGCCGGCTCGCCGGAGACGGCGCCCGCCGCGGTGCTGGCGGAGGCGCGCCGGCGGGGCGCGGCAATGCGCGCCGCGCGCGAGGCGCTGGTGAAGCGCGTGGGCCTCAGCTCGCCTTGCGCAGATGCTCCTGAAGCCGGGGCATGAGCTCGACGAGGTTGCAGGGGCGGTGCCGGATGTCGAGCTGGGTGGACAGGATCCCGTCCCACGCGTCCCTGACCGCGCCGGTGCTGCCCGGCAGCGCGAAGAGATAGGTGCCGCGCGCCACGCCGCCGAGGGCGCGGGACTGCATCGTCGAGGTGCCGATGGTCTGGTAGCTCAGCATGCGGAACAACTCGCCGAACCCCTCGATGCGCTTCTCCAGCACGCGCTCGAAGGCCTCCGGCGTCACGTCGCGGCCGGTGATGCCGGTGCCGCCGGTGCTGATCACCACTTCCACCCTGGGATCGTCGATCCAGGCCGCGAGCTGCGCCGCGATGTCGTCCACCTCGTCGCGCAGCAGCTTGCGGTCCGCGAGGTGATGCCCCGCCGCCTCGAGGCGCGCGACGAGCGTGTCGCCGGAGCGGTCCTCGGCGAGGCTGCGCGTGTCCGAGACCGTGAGGACGGCGATGTTGACGGGCTGGAAGGGGCGGGATTCGTCGATGGGCATGGCGGCGCCTGACAGCAGCGAGGGGTCGTCTATCGCGCCGGACGGTAGCGCGGCCAGGTGTCCGCCGCCAGCGCGTCGAGCGAGGCGGGCACGCGGCCCATCCGCGCGGCGTAGAGCCATGTATAAGTGAGCACGCGCGGGATGAAGGCGCGGGTCTCGTCGATCGGGATCGCCTCGAGGAAGAGCAGCGGATCGCCGTGGTCGACGATGCCCTTCGACCAGGCCGCGAAGGCGTTCGGGCCGGCGTTGTAGCTCGCGAGCACCTTGAGCAGGTTGGCGCCGGTCGCGGGGCTGGCGCCAAGCCAGGCGAGGTAGCGCTCGCCGAGGGCGAGGTTGTTCGCGGGGTCGAACACGTTGCCCGGCCGGCCGCCGGTGATGAAATACGCGGTCGCCGGCATGATCTGCATCAGCCCGCTGGCGCCGGCGCGCGAGACCAGCCGCACGTCGAAATTCGATTCGGTCCGGGCGATGCCGAGGACGAGCGCGGGATCGGTGGTGAAGCCGCCGCTCGGCGCATAGGACGGCACGGTGAAACGGATCGACGCGCGCGGCTTGCCGGCGATGGCGGCCACGAGGTCGGCGGCCTGGGCGGCGAGCGTGCCCATGCGGGCGCGCTGTGCCACCAGCATCACCGAGCGCGCGAGCGAGGGGTCGGAGGCGGCGGCGATCGCCAGTTCCGCCTCGGCGGTGGCGCGCTCGCCCACCTGCAGCAGGGCGAAGGCCTGGGCGCCGGCTTGGTTGGCCAGCAGCGCGTCCACGTCCGCCTCGCCCAGCGTCGCCACCGGGCCGCCGCCGGGAATCGCGGGGCCGAGCAGGCTCATGCCCAGGATGCGCCGCGCGAGCAGGCCGTAGAAGGTCGCGGGCTCCCGCGCGGCGCGGGCGAGCCAGACCCGCACGCCACGGGACTCGTGCAGCGCCTGGTACGCGCGTGCGGCCCAGAACGCGGCGGCGGCGCGCAGGTTGGGCGTGGTGCGCGGGGCGAGCCAGGCGGCCTCGAACATCGGGCGCGCCTTGGCCGGCTCGTCCATGCGCCATGCCGCGAGCCCGGCGACGAACCCGGCCAGCGCCGGCGCCTCGCAGCGCGGATGGCCGATGCACTCATGCGTCGCGGGGGCGGCGGTGTCGTAGGCTTCCTGGTCGCGGTTCTCGAGGAACAGCACATGCCCGGCTTCCGCCCGCAGCATCGCCTCGTAGGCGGGCGGAACGTTGCTGCGCGCGATCAGCGTCGCGGCGGCGTACGGCGCGCGGCCATGCGCGGCGGCGAGCACCTGCCGGTCGAGCGCCCAGTTGCGCCGCAGGCCGGGACCGAGCGCCAGGTCCGGGTTCGGTGCGTCGGCGGGGGGCGGGGGCGGAGCGAGCGTGGGCAGCGCGGGCGGGGGCGGGGGCTTGGCGCCCGGCGGCAGGCGCTGCAGCAGCAGCGCGTGGATCTGCGGCGCCTCGGCCAGCGTGGGCCAGCGGGCGAGCCAGGCCTCCAGCGTCTTCGCGCCGGGATGCGTGCCGGGGCCGAGGTAGCGATTGGCGAGCACATGGCCGAGCATCGCCTGGCCGAGCGGGGTCGAGGTATCCAGGCCGGGATCGAGGGCGGCGGCGCGGGCAGCCTCGCCGCGTTCCTGTGTCGTGAGGATGGCGCGCAGCAGCGCGGCCTGGCTCGGCGTCAGGGGCTCGGGCAACGCCACCCGGTGCGCCGGCGACAGGCGCGGCACGGCAAAGGCCACGTCCGAACGGCGACGCGTGGGCGTGGATGCTCCGCTATGGGCCTCGGCAATTCCGGCGCTCGCCAGAAGGACGGCTCCGGCGAGGAGAGTGCGCAGCGCGCGGGCCGGGGCCACGAGGCGGGAGGGGGTGTGACCGCTCTCTCGCATGGCGGGGCGGCCCTAGCCGCTCGCGGTCTCCGGGGGCAACCCTCTTGCGAATCGGCCGGTCTCAGGTCATGAGACGGGGTTGACAAGAAAGAAGATCGCGTTCCAGCGCGCCGGCGTCTCAGCCGACGGCATCGCGATCAAGCGTGCGACGCAAGAGAATAAGGTCCGCCCAGGCTTCGCGCTTGGCGCCGGGCGTGCGCAGCAGATAGGCCGGATGGAGCATCGGCAGGGCCGGGATCGGATTTTCCAGCCCAGGAATTGCCACATTTCGCCAGGAGCCACGCAAGGAACGAATACCTGACTTGCTCCCAGTGACGGCCCGCGTGGCCATCGCGCCCAGCAGCACCAGCCGCCGCGGCCGCACCAGGGCAATGTGTCGCATCAGAAACGGCAGGCAGATCGCGACCTCGGCATCGGTCGGGTTGCGGTTGCCCGGCGGCCGCCAGGGGATCAAATTGGTGATCAGTACGCGCGTGCGGTCGAGCCCGATGGACCCAAGCATGCGGTCAAGCAGTTTTCCCGAAGGCCCGACGAAGGGCAGGCCCGCGCGATCCTCCTCCGCCCCCGGGCCCTCGCCCACGAACATCAGGCCGGATTCGGGATTGCCGTCGGAAAAGACCAGATTCGTTGCGGTGGCGGCGAGTCCGCAGCCGTCGAACGCGGCGAGCGCCGCGCGCAGTTCCTCGCGGGTGGTGGCGGCGGCGGCGACTTCCTCCGCGCGGCGCGCCGCGGGGAGGGCGGGCGCGGCAGGACGCTCGGCCGGCACGGGCGCGCGCTCGGGTGGGCGCGAAGGCAGGGGCGCGCTCGCCGCCGGGGCCGACGGCGGAACCACGGGCCGCGACGCCTCGCGCCGGGCGAGCCGGTCCACCGGCGCCTCGGCGATCGCCTCGTCGGCGCCGATCTCGACCTGCCAGCGCAGTGCCCCGAGTTCGTCCACCGCGCTCCTTCCCTCGCCTCTTGCCCGCCGCTGTTGCTAGACCATCCTTCCGGCCGCCGGCAACGCGGGGCTGCCGCACGAGGGGGACGCAATGAGCGAACGCGAGACCATGGAGTTCGACGTGCTGGTCGTGGGGGCCGGCCCCGCGGGGCTCGCCGCCGCCATCCGCCTCAAGCAGCTGCAGCCGGATCTCGGGGTCTGCGTCGTCGAGAAGGGCAGCGAGGTGGGGGCGCATATCCTCTCGGGCGCCGTCATCGAGCCGCGCGCCCTCGACGAGTTGCTGCCGGGCTGGCGCGGCGACGAGCCGCCGCTTTCCACCGAGGCGACGGACGACCGCTTCCTCTGGCTCACCGCCGGGCGCTCCTTCCGGCTGCCGACGCCGCCCTCGATGCACAACAAGGGCAACTACATCGGCTCGCTCGGCAGCGTGGTGCGCTGGATGGGCGCGCGCGCCGAGGCGCTCGGCGTCGAGATCTACCCGGGCTTCGCGGCGGCGGCGCCGATCGTGGAGGACGGGGTGATGCGGGGCGTCGTCACCGGCGACATGGGCATCGGGCGCGACGGCGAGCGGGGGCCTAACTTCCAGCCGGGGATGGAACTGCGCGCCCGCCACACGATCCTCGCCGAGGGCTGCCGCGGCTCCATCACCAAGAAGCTGTTCGACGTCTTCGACCTGCGGCGGGGCGCGGCGCCGCAGACCTACGGCATCGGCATCAAGGAACTGTGGGAGGTGCCGGCCGAGACGCACCGCAAGGGTCTGGTGCTGCACACGATCGGCTGGCCGCTCGACAGCGCCACCTATGGCGGGTCGTTCCTCTACCACTGGGGCGAGAACCTGGTCTCCTATGGCTTCGTCGTGGGGCTCGACTACCGCAACCCGTGGCTCTCGCCGTTCGAGGAGATGCAGCG
>JAJYFW010000007.1:0-6657 GCA_021785335.1 Pseudomonadota bacterium | reverse complement strand
GACGCACCCGGCGGTGCGCGGGAACTTCCAGGGCGGGCGGCGCATCGCCTATGGCGCGCGCGCGATCTCCGAGGGCGGGCTGCAATCGTTGCCGAAGCTCACCTTTCCCGGCGGCTGCCTCGCGGGCGACACGGCCGGCTTCCTCAACGTGCCCAAGATCAAGGGCACGCACGCGGCGATGAAGTCCGGCATGCTCGCGGCCGAGGCCGTGCTCGCGGCACGCGCCGCGGGCGAGGCGGAGCCCGCGGGGCTGACCGAGGCGTTCCACGCCAGCTGGCTGCACGGCGAGTTGCACGCGGTGCGCAACATCCGCCCCGGCTTCGCGAAATGGGGGCTGTGGGGCGGGCTCGCGAACGCGGCGCTCGACACCTACGTCTTGCGCGGCAGGGCGCCGTGGACGCTCGGCTACAGCCATGCCGACAACGAAACGCTGCGCGAGGCCGACGCGGCGCGGCCGATCGCCTACCCGAAGCCGGACGGGGTGCTGAGCTTCGACCGCAATTCCTCGGTCTTCATCAGCAACACCAACCACGAGGAGAACCAGCCCGCGCACCTGAAGCTGCGCCAGCCCGACCAGGCGATCGCGCGCAACTGGATCAGCTTCCGCAGCCCGGAGACGCGCTACTGCCCGGCCGGCGTCTACGAGATCGTGGGCGCGGAGGAAGGCAGTCCGCGGCTGCAGATCAACGCGCAGAACTGCGTGCACTGCAAGACCTGCGACATCAAGGACCCGGGCCAGAACATCGACTGGTGTACGCCCGAGGGCGGTGGCGGGCCGAACTACCCCGCGGGGATGTAGCGCCTCACAGCCCCAGCATGTGCGGCAGCCAGAGCGAGATCGCCGGGATGTAGGTGACCAGCATCAGCACCGCGAGCATCACCAGGTAGAACGGCCAGATCGACTTCACCACCTGTTCCATCGAGATCTCGCCCACGGCACAGCCGACGAACAGGATGCCGCCGACCGGCGGGTGGCACAGGCCGATGCCGAGGTTGAGCATCATGATGATGCCGAAATGGACCGGGTTCACGCCAAAGTTCGCCATCACCGGCAGCAGGATCGGCGTGGTGATCAGGATCGACGGCGCCATGTCCATGAAGGTGCCGAGCAGCAGCAGCAGCACGTTGACCAGGAACAGGATGACGTACTTGTTGTGCGAGAGGGTGAGGAAGAACGCCGTCACCTTCGCCGGCATCTGCACCATCGCCATGATGTAGCCGAGCGCGCCGGCGAAGGCGATCAGCGTCAGCACCATCGCGACCGTGCGCAGCGTGCGCGAGAC
Source organism: Pseudomonadota bacterium (assembly GCA_021785335.1). The sequence goes on along the minus strand of JAJYFW010000007.1, from coordinate 5,374 downwards.
CAGCGTGGGCAGATCGCGCCAGCGATAGTCGCGGTAGATGAACATGGTGACGAGGAAGGCCCAGACGCAGGCGACCGCGCCGGCCTCGATCGCTGTGAACACGCCGCCGAGGATGCCGCCAAGGATGATCGCGAGCGTGATCAGCCCCCAGAACGCCTCGCCGGCGATGCGCAGCGCCTGGCCGGCGGGAACGACGATGCCGCGCGGATGGCGGTCGCGGTACGCGTAGAACAGGCAGAGCAGGATGATCGCGAAGCCGAGCAGCAGGCCGGGAAAAACCCCCGCCATGAACAACGAGATCACCGAGATGAGCCCGCCGGTCGCGATCGAGTAGATCACCGCGTTGTGGCTCGGCGGCACCAGCAGCGCCTGCACCGAGGCGCTGATCGTGACATCGGTCGCGAAGGCGCGCGGATAGCCGCTCTCGACCATCTGCGGGATCAGCACCGAGCCGATCGCCGAGGTGTCCGCGACCGCCGAGCCCGAGATGCCGGAGAGGAACGTCGTCGCGAGCACGTTGACGACGGAAAGCCCGCCGCGCAGGCGCGTGTAGCCGACGATCACGTTGGCGAGCGCCACCAGCCTTCGCGCCATGCCGCCCTCCGCCATGATCGCGCCGGCGAGCACGAAGAACGGGATGGTCAGCATGGCGAACTTGCCGACGCCGCTCGAGATCTGCAGCATCACCGCGGGCAGCGGCACGCCGACATAGAGCCCGCCAGCGATCGCCGCGATGCCGAGCGCGTAGGCGATGGGCACCCCGATCGCGAAGCAGGCGAACATCGCGAACAGCGGAACGAGCACGCTCATGGCTAATCCACCGAGACGGCGTGGGCGGGATCGGGCGGCGGCGAGGGCGGGCCGATGAGCATCCGCTCCGCCACGAACAGCAGCAGGATCGCGCCGCTCAAAGGGATCGGCAGGTAGGTCACGCCTTCCTTGAGCCACGGGAACGAGGCGACGTTCTCGTGCCAGGTCGCCCGCACGAGGCCCGTGCCGTCGACCAGCATGAACACCGCCAGCGCCGCGACCACGAGTTCCGCGGCAACGCTCGCCGCCGCCTTGAACAGCGGCGGCATCGCCTCGCGCACGACGGTCACGCGCATGTGCACGCTGCCGCGATAGCAGGTGCAGCTGCCGAGGAACGTCATCAGGATGGTGAGCAGGATCGCCCCCGGCTCCGGCCAGGCCGAGCCCTCGTTCAGCGCGTAGCGCGTGAACACGCCGTATGGGACGATGACGGAGATCACGACGAGCGCCACGCTCGCGACCGTGATGCAGATTCCGTCGAGCACGTTCATCGTGCCGCGCAGCAGCTTGGTCATCGTTCCACCCGCGAGGAGCGGTGCCGCGCGCGGCGGCACCGCCGGAGTTGCGTCAGGCGACGGCCTGGATGCGCTTGATCATCGCCTCGTACCTGGCGCCATACTTCTTCCAGACCGGCTGCACCGCCTTCACGAATTCGGACTTGTCCTTGAGGTGGACGATGTCGATCTTCGCCTCGATCATCTTCTTGAGCGCGTCCTTCTCTTTCAGCGCCCAGAGCGTCCGCGCCTCGGCCTGCACCTCGCGCGAGAGCTTGCGCACCAGGTCCTGGTCCGGCTTCGAGAGCTTGTCCCAGGTGTCGCGCGAGAAGATCAGCACCTCCGGCAGGATCAGGTGCTCGGTGAAGGTGTAGTGCTTCGCGACCTCGAAATGGTGGTCGTAGACATAGCTCGGCATGTTGTTCTCGGCGCCGTCGATCACGCCGGTCTGCAGCGCGCTGAACACCTGGTCGTAGCCCATCGAGATCGCGTTGGCGCCCATCGCGTCCATCATCGCGAGGAAGATCGGGTTCTGGATCACTCGCATCTTGAGGCCCTTGAGATCCTTGAGCCCATGGATCGGACGCGGAACGTCATAGACGCTGCGGGCACCGGCATCGATCCAGGCGAGCCCGACCAGCTTCGAGTTCGGGCTGTTGGTGATGGCGTCGAGCAGGTCCTGGCCCACCTTGCCGTCCACCACGTGGTGCATGTGCTCGGTGTTGCGGAAAACGAACGGCAGGTTGAAGACGTTGAGCTCGTCGACCACGGCGGCGAGCGCGCCGACGCTCGCGGGGAGCATCTGGATCGCGCCGATCTGCGCCTGCTGGATCGTTTCCTTCTCGGCGCCAAGCTGCATCGCGGCGTACATCTGCGTGGACAGCCGCCCGCCGGTCGCCGCCGCGAGCTTCTTGCCGAAATGCTCCATCGCGACGACGGAGGGATAGCCCTCCGGGTGCGGGTTCGCCTGCTTCCACACGGTGCCCGCGAAGGCCGGCGCCGCGACGCCGGCCGCGGCCGCACCCATTCCAAGCGCTCCCATCCCGAGCAGTGGCCGCCGCTGGATCATCGTTTCTCTCCCTCTTGCGGGCACGGGGCGGTTGATCGCATCATCCGTGCCAGTTAATCATCTGCTTGTCTGACAACCATACAGCCGAGGAACGCCCGCCTGTCAAGCCAGCCCCCCCTGCTGCGCCCGATCGCGCGCCCGCCCACGCGCGCGGCCGAGATCGCCGACCGACTCGCCGACGAGATCGCGGCGGGAAGGCTCGCGCCGGGAGCGCGGCTGCCGACCGAGGCGGCGATGATGGCCGGCTTCGACGCCAGCCGGACCGTGGTGCGCGAGGCGATCGCGGCGCTCAGGGCACGCGGCCTCGTGGTCACGCGCCAGGGCCTCGGCGGCTTCGTCGCCGAGGGCGGCGCCAGCGAACCGTTCCGCATCGAGGCGGAGTCGCTCGGCGCGCTCGACGGCCTGGTCGAGGTGATGGAACTGCGCCGCGCCGTGGAGATGGAGGCCGCGGGCCTCGCCGCGGAACGCGCGACGGCGCGCGCCCACCGCGCGCTGGCCGCGGCCCTCGCGGCGATCGACCGTGCGATCGACCGTGGCGAGTCGGCGATCGAGGAGGACATGCGCTTCCACGCCGCGATCGCGGAGGCGACGCGCAACGCGCAGTTCCAGCGCTTCCTCGACTATCTCGGCCACTTCGTCGTGCCGCGCCAGGCGATCCGCCTCGAAGGCGGGCCGCGCGGCGACCGGCTGCTCTACATGCGCACCTTCCAGCAGGAGCACCGCGCCATCGCGGCGGCGATCCGCGCCGGGGATGCGCCGGCGGCGAGGGCGGCGATGCGCGAGCACCTCACGCGCGGGCAGGAACGCTATCGCACCATGATGGCGGCGCGCGGCAAGGGTGGCAGCGACTGATCCGCCGGCGGGCGCCCGTTACGCGGGCGCCTTTCGCGCGCCGCTGCTGACCAGCCAGCAGCCGATACCGGCGACGACGAAGCCGCCCAGCGTGGGCGCCGTCAGCCGGTCGCCGAGCAGGAGCCAGGTGAGCAGCGCCGTCGTTCCGGGAACGAGATAGAAATTCGCGGTCGTGCGTGCCGCCGTGCCGTCGCGCAGCATCAGCACGTAGAGCCCCATGCCGCCCAGCGAAACCGCACCCGCGTTCCACGCCACCGCCCCCACGGCGCCGAGCGAGAGATCCCACCGGCTGGTCTCCAACAGCGAGGCGCTCAGCACCGCGGCGGCGGCGGCGGCGAGGAACTGGATCCAGGCGCCCGCGAGCAGCGGCACGCCGCGGCAGTAGCGGCCGAACCAGATCGTCCCCGCAACGAACGACACGACCCCGCCGAGGCCGAAGGCCATGCCCTCCACCAGGCGCGCGCTGTGCAGCGCCGCGATGGCGGCGACGGCCGCCACGCCGGCGAAGCCCAGCACCATCCCGAGCCACTGCCGCGCGCGCAGCCGCTCACCCAGCATCGCCACGCCGAGCCCCGCCGAGAGCAGCGGTGTCAGGGACTGCACCAGCGCGATCGGCGCCGGCGTCGTCATGGTCAGGCCCACATGCGGCACCATCAGCCCGATGCCGTTCATCAGCACGCCGGCGACGGCGCAGTGCGTGGCGCGGCGCCAGCCGACGCGGCGCAGCGAAACCCCGCGCCACAGGGCGATCATGGTCAACACCGTGGCGCACAGCACCAGGCGTACCGCGACGAACAGCAGCGGCGAGAGGTGGCGCAGCCCGATCTGCACCGCGACGAAGGCGCTGCTCCACAGCAGCACGAAGAGAAAGGGCGCGGCCCGGGCGAGGCTCACCCGCCGGTCTCGCCCCCGGTCCAGGCGGCGATGCGGCGCGCCGCCTCCGCCATGTCCGCCTCCGGCCCGCAATAGGAGAAGCGCACGTAGCGCGCGCCGCGCGCGCGGTCGAAATCCACGCCGGGCGAGGCAGCGATGTCCGCCTCCGCCAGCAGCCGCGCGCAGAACTCCCGCGAATCGTTGCTCCGCTGGGACACATCCGCCCAGAGGTAGAACGCGCCCTCCGCCGGTGTGGCGAGGCCGATCCCCGCCGCCGGCAATGCCGCGCGCAGCACGTCGCGCGAGCGGCGGTAGCGGGCGACGTTGGCGTCGAGTTCCGCCCCGCAGTCGAACGCCGCCTCCGCCGCGACCTGGGCGATGTGCGGCGCGCTGATGGTGTGGTTCTGCGCCAGGCACTCGACGGGGCGGACGAGATCCTCCGGCAGCACCATCCAGCCGACGCGCCAGCCGGTCATGGAGAAATATTTCGAGAACGAGTTGATCACCACGGCGCCGGGAATGTTCGCGGCGGTCGCGACCGGCGAGTCGTGGTGCAGCCCGTGGTAGATCTCGTCGGAGATCAGCCGCACGCCCTCGGCCGCGCACCAGGCGCCGATCGCCGCGAGTTCCTCCGGGTGCAGCATCGTGCCGGCGGGGTTGCAGGGGCTGGCGACGATGAGGCCGTGCGGGCGCGGACGGAGCTGATCGAGCGCCGCGACGGTGGGGAGGAAGCGCGTCTCTGGCCCCGCCTCGATCAGCACCGGCTGCATGCCGAGCGAGGTCAGGATGTTGACGTAGGGCGGGTAGAACGGGCTCGCCATCGCGATGCGGTCGCCGGGGTCGAAGGCGGCGAGGAAGGCGAGCGGGAACGCGCCCGAGGCGCCGACCGTGACGGCGATGCGTGCGGGGTCGACGCCGGCCTGGTACCACTCCCGGTAATGCCGGGCGATGCGCGCGCGCAGCGAGGCGCGGCCCAGCGACTCCGTGTAGCCCATCGGCAGCCCCGCGCGCAGCGCCGCCATCGCCGCCGCGACCGCGCCCGCCGGCGCGCCGGTGCCGGGCTGGCCCACCTCCATGCGGATCACGCGGCCGCGCTCGCCGAGTGCCGCCTGGCGCGCGTTGGCGGCGGCAATGACGTCCATCACCATGAACGGCGGCACCGCCGCGCCGCGGCCCACCTTGAGCATATCAGCCCCCGCCGAGCGCCAGGCCCTGCCCCCTGGGATCGACCGCCCAGCCGCAGCTGCCGGGGCTGCCCGGCAGGTAGCGCGTGCAG
>JAJYFW010000338.1 GCA_021785335.1 Pseudomonadota bacterium | reverse complement strand
CGTCCCATGCCACTGATGGATCGCATCGAAGGCGGCGCCGAGCAGCGAGGTGTGTACCGAATGCAGCACCCCAGCGACCTCCGCCGGCAGGGAGGAGGCGACGTCCTCGTCCGGCACCCAGAGCCTTGTGGTGGCGAGATAGTCCTCGCGGATCGCCTCCTCGCGCACGCCGAGCGCTGCGAGGATCAGCGCGGCGCCGAAGCCGGTGCGGTCCTTGCCCGCGGTGCAATGGAACAGCAGCGGCACGCGCTGCTCGGCGAGCAGGAGGGTGAACAGGGCGCGATACTGCGCCGACCACTCGATGGCGTAGGCGGCGTAGGCACGCGCCATCATCGCGCGCGTCTCCTCCGCGGTGCCCTCGCCCTTCTCCGCCATCTCACGCAGGCGCGGCCCTATCGAGGGATCGATGGCGAGCGAGACCTCGTTGAAGCCGTGCTCGACGTTGGGAACCTTGGCGCGCTCGTCCGCGCCCCGCAGGTCGACCACGGTACGCAGGCCGAGCGCCCGCAGCGCCCGCGTGTCCGCCTCGGTGATACGCGCGAGGCGCGCGGCACGAAAGACCTGGCCGAATTTCACCTGCCTGCCGTCACGCGCCGGCCAACCGCCGAGGTCGCGGACGTTGGTCGTGCCCTCGAGGGGGATTACGCGGGGAAGCGAGGTCGGTTCGTCGTCCATGCGCCCTTCTCCGCCGCGCCGTCTGGCTTGGCAAGCGGGGTTGGGGGCGGGTTGCGGGGCTGGTCAGGTATGCCGAAATCGCGCCAGGTTTTCTGCCCGGACAGTATGATTCAACGTCGCCGGGCTGCACGCCGCGCCGGATGGGGGCGGCGGCGCATTGCGGCGGCGAGGCCGGCGAGCGCCACGACGAAAACCGCGAACGATGCAGGCTCGGGAACCGGGGTCGACGCGCCGGCGCTGGCCAGTATCCGGGCCTGGAAATCCACCACGCAGTTCGCGCACTCGCCGCCCGACACGGTGGGGGTTTGCGGAGAGCTTTGCGCGTCGCCCGGCCAGATCCATTGGGCGCTGGCGTCGATGCCCGGCCGCGTGCCCCAGGGGCCGCTACCGTTCGGACCGAGCGCCACGACGCTGCCGGTGGGCTGACTCCAGGCGTTGGGCACGCTGCCTGCGGCGTTGAAGCCGCCGGTCCAGCCGGCGCCGCCGGTCTCCAGCGTCAACGTGCCGTTGGCGAAGTGGAACCCCGGGTCGCTCAGCGTGAGCGTGCCGATGAAGGCACCCGGATTCACACCGCTGCCGCTCGCGTTGTAGGCCTCGATGTTGAGGAAATAGCTCTGGCCGGCGGCCAGCGTCATGCTGGTGAAGCTGTAGGACTTGCTCCAGTCCGAGCCGGTCGCGATCAGTGTGCCAAGCGAGGACGCGCTGGTGCTGAGATAGGCGCTGAAAGCGTTGTCGGCGGTGAGCGTGCCGCTCAGTGTCGTCGCCTGGGCCCGCGTCGCGGCGAACGGTGATGCCAGCACGACCAGGCTGGCGACGATCGTGGCGGCAAGCAGACGAAGAACGGTACGCGGCATCCGTGGGACTCCAGCGAGCAATGAGATGCCTGGATAAGTCTTCGAGCCCGGGTGAATAAAGTCAGGTTTGTTGTTCTAACGTTTAGTCTTGTTGCTGCGGCTCCCGGCGTACCCGCCCGTGCCAGTCCGCCAGCACGTCGGCGAGCGTCGTCTCCCAGGCGATCACCGGCTGCCAGCCAAGCACGGTGCGGGCGCGCGAGGCGTCGCCGCGCGGGGTCATCACCTCCGGATCCCGGCCGCCCGCGTTGCTCTCCACCCGCGCCTCGATGCCGGCGAGCACCAGCAGGGCGGCCAGCACGTCGCCGATCGCGCGTGTGGTGCCACTCGCGATGTTGAAGACGCCGGCGTTGCCCGCGAGCGCGTGGCGCAAGGCAAGCGCGTAGGCGCGGGCGACGTCGCGCACGTCGAGGAAGTCGCGCGCGGTGTCGAGCCGGCCGACATGCACCACCGCCGCCTGCGCGCCTGACGCGATGCGCGCGACCTGGCGGGCGAAGGCGGGCACGACGAAGTCCGGGCTCTGGCCAGGGCCAGTGTGGTTGAACGGGCGCAGGCGCACCGCGACAATGCCGGGGATTGCCGCCAGGGCCAGGTCCGCCGCGGTCTTGGTGGCGGCGTAGGGGCTGATGGGCGCGAGCGGCGCCGCCTCGTCCAGCGGCGCGTCGCGGAAGGAACGGCCGTAGACTTCCGAGGAGGACGCGAAGACGAAGGCGGCGCCTGGCACGGTGCCGGCGAGCGCGTGGGCGAGTGCCACGGTGCCCGCGTGGTTCACCGCCCAGGCCCGCGCGGGGTCGGCCCGCGCCGCGGCGGGGGCGGCGATGGCCGCGAGGTGGACAACGCCGGCCGGGCGCGTGCGCGCGACGAGGGCCCGGACGGCAGCCGGGTCGGCGATGTCGAGGCGCTCCATGCCGGCGGCCTCGCCGCAGCCGACCAGCGTCGCGTCCGGTAAGGCGGTGGCCAGCGCCGGCAGCACATGCGAGCCCACGAAGCCCGAGGCGCCGGTCACCAGCAGGCGCATTGTCAGTTGGCCGTGCTGCGCACGTCCACGAGCGTCGGCACGGTGCCAAGGCGGGCGCGGTGGCGGGCGAGGTCCGCCTCCACCATCTCGGCGGCCATGTCCTCGAGCCCGATCTCCGGGGTCCAGCCGAGTTCCTGCTTTGCCTTCGCCGGGTTGCCGAGCAGCACGTCCACCTCCGCCGGGCGCATCAGGGCGGCGGTGCTGCGCACATGCTCCTCCCAGACGAGGCCGGCATAGCCGAAGGCGATGGCGCAGAAATCGCGGATCGTGGTCGTGCGGCCGGTGGCGACGACGAACTCCGAGGGTTCCTGCTGCTGCAGCATCAGCCACATGGCGCGCACGTAGTCCCGCGCGTGGCCCCAGTCCCGGCTGGCGTTGAGGTTGCCGAGGGTGAGCTCCTTCGCGAGCCCGAGCTTGATGCGCGCGACGCCATCCGTGATGCGGCGGGTGACGAACTCGATGCCGCGCAGCGGGCTCTCGTGGTTGAACAGGATGCCGGCCGAGGCGTGCAGGCCGAAGCTCTCGCGGTAGTTGATCGTCATCCAGTGCGCGTAGAGCTTCGCCACGGCGTAGGGCGAGCGCGGGTAGAAGGGCGTTTTCTCGCTCTGCACCGGCTCCTGGATCTTGCCGAACATTTCAGACGAGGATGCCTGGTAGAAGCGCGCGCCGGGGCAGGCGATGCGCACCGCTTCCAGCATGTGCAGCGCGCCGATGCCGGTGACATTGCCCGTGAGCACCGGCTGCTGCCAGGAGGAGGCGACGAAGCTCTGGGCGGCAAGGTTGTAGACCTCGTCGGGCTTGACGCGCTCGACGATGCGCAGCGTGGCGCCGAGGTCGAGCAGGTCGCCGTCGTGCATCTGCACCTGATCGAGCACGCCGAGCCAGCGCAGGCGCTCGCCGATGACGTCGGCCGAGGCGGAGCGGCGCAGCAGGCCGTGCACCTCGTAGCCCTTCTCCAGCAGGAAGGCGGCGAGATAGGCCCCGTCCTGGCCGGTTATCCCGGTGATCAGCGCGCGCGGCATGAGTTGGTTCCTGGTCGAGAACCCGGCGGCTCTAGACGATGCCCGGGATGCTGTCCAACCCGCCTGCCTTGATCGCGTCCAGCACCGCCTTGACGTCCT
>JAJYFW010000337.1 GCA_021785335.1 Pseudomonadota bacterium | reverse complement strand
AGGCGATGCTGGCACGGATCCTCGCGGCGGATGGCACGACGCATGCGGCGGTGGCGTCCTACAACAACCATTGGGGCCTGCCGCTGACGCTCGCGCGCATGGCGCCGGACGCGGCCTATGCCGTGGTCGAGATCGGCATGAACCATGCCGGCGAGATCGCGCCCCTCGGGCGCCTCGCGCGGCCGCACGTGGCGCTGATCACCGCGATCGCGCCGGTGCATATCGGGCATCTCGGCAGCCTCGAGGCGATCGCCGACGAGAAGGGGGCGATCTTTTCCGGGCTGGAGCCGGGCGGGGTAGCGATCATACCCGCCGAGGCGGCGCAGGCCGGGCGGCTGCGCGCAGCGGCGGGCGGGCACAAGGTTCTCACCTTCGGCGTCGGCGCTGATGCGGACGCGGTGCTGCTGGCCTCCCGGAGCAACGCCGAGGGGGTGCGGCTCGAGGCGCGGGTGCTTGGCGTCGCGGTCGAAACGAGTCTCACGGCACCCGGGGCGCACATGGCGATGAATGCGACCGCGGCGATGCTCGCGGCGGCTGCGCTGGGCATCGCGCCGCGCGACGCGGCGGCGGCGCTTTCCGGCTTCGCGCCGGTGCGCGGGCGGGGCGAGCGGCGGGTGCTGCGCGCCGCGGGCGGGGAGGCGCTGCTGCTCGACGAGAGCTACAACGCCTCCGCTCCCTCGGTGCGGGCGGCGCTGGCGGTGCTGGCGCTGCAGCCGGCCAAGCGACGCGTCGCGGTGCTGGGCGACATGCTGGAACTGGGCGAGGCGGGACCCGGGGAGCACCTCTCGCTGGTGTCCGACATCGCGCGCGACGCCGACCGGCTGCATGCCTGCGGGCGGCTGATGCGGCTGGTCTACGACGCGGTGCCGGAGCGGTTGCGCGGGGTCTGGGCGGAGGATTCGGACGCGCTGGCGCCGCATGTGGCGGCGGACCTGCGCGCCGGGGACGCGGTGCTGGTGAAGGGCAGCCTGGGATCGCGGATGGCGCGAATCGTCGCCGCTCTGGAAGAGGCGGCCGCCTGATGCTGTTCGATCTCACCCGCCACACTGGCGTCCACTTCTTCCTGTTCAACCTGATCCGTTACCTGACGTTCAGGTCCGGGGCGGCGTGCATGACGTCGCTGCTGGCGAGCCTGGTGTTCGGCGGGCCGCTGATCCGCTGGCTGCGCTCCGTCCAGCGCGCCGGCCAGCCGATCCGCCCGGACGGGCCGGAGCGGCACCTGATCGAGAAGAAGGGCACGCCCACGATGGGCGGGGTGCTGATCCTGACGACGCTGGCCGCCTCCACGCTGCTGTGGGCGGACCTGCGTAACCACTATGTCTGGACGGTGCTGCTGCTGACGCTCGGCTACGGCGTGGTCGGGATGCTCGACGACGCGATCAAGCTCACCCGCGCCTCCTTCCGGGGCCTCTCCGGACGCGGCAAGCTGATCGTGCAGGCGGCGCTCGGCCTGGCGGCCGCGACCGAGATCATGATGACGACGGGCGGGCCCCTCGGCTCCGCCGTCGCGGTGCCGGTGTTCAAGTCGGTGCTGATCCCGCTGGGTTACGGGTTTCCGCTGTTCGGGATGCTGGTGATGGTCGGGGCCTCCAACGCGGTGAATCTGACCGACGGGCTCGACGGGCTGGCGATCGTGCCGACCATCATCGCGGCCGGGGTGTTCGCGATCATCTCCTACCTGGTGGGCAACCGGATCTTCGCGGACTACCTGCAGCTGCATCCGGTGCCCGGGGCGGGGGAGCTGTGCGTGTTCCTCTCGGCGCTGATCGGCTCCGGACTCGGGTTCCTGTGGTTCAACGCGCCGCCGGCCGCGGTGTTCATGGGCGATACCGGCAGCCTGGCGCTGGGCGGCGCGCTCGGGGCCGTCGCGGTCGCGGTGAAGCACGAGATCGTGCTCGCGATCGTGGGCGGGCTGTTCGTGGTGGAGACGGTCTCGGTGATCGTGCAGGTGTTCTGGTTCAAGCGCACCGGCAAGCGCGTGTTCCTGATGGCGCCGCTGCATCACCATTTCGAGAAGAAGGGCTGGAGCGAGCCGACCATCGTCATCCGCTTCTGGATCATCGCGGTGATCCTGGCGCTGGTCGGGCTCGCGACGCTGAAGATCCGATGATGTTCCGCAACGACATCTTCGCCGGACGACGTTACGCCGTGGTGGGGCTGGGCAAGGCCGGGCTACCGGCGGCGGCGGCACTCGCCGCCATGGGGGCCGAGGTCGTCGTGTGGGACGACAGGGAGGCCGCGCGCGAGGCGGCGGCGGCCGCGGGAATGAGCGTCGAGGAGCCCGGGATGGCGGGGGTCGACGCACTGGTGCTCTCGCCGGGAATTCCCCACGCGCTGCCCAGCCCGCACAGGCTGGCGGCGGCGGCGCGGGAGGCGGGTGTGCCGATCCTGACGGACGCCGAGTTGCTCTATGTCGCGGTGCGGGCGATGGGCTCGCGGGCGCGCTTCGCCGGCGTGACGGGTACCAACGGCAAGTCCACGACCACCGCACTGCTCGCGCATATCGTGGCGACCGCGGGGCTGCCGGTCGCGGCCGGCGCCAATCTCGGGCCGGCGGCGCTGTCGCTGCCGCTGCTGGCGGACGACGGCGTCTATGTGCTCGAGATGTCGTCCTACATGCTGGAGCGAATCGCCACGCTCCGGTTCGATGCGGCGGTTATGCTCAACCTCAGTCCCGACCATCTCGATCGCCACGGCGACATGGCCGCGTATGCGCGCGTCAAGCGGATGATCTTCGCCAACCAGGGCGGGAGCGATACCGCAGTTGTCGGCATCGACGACGAGGCGAGCCGCGCGATGGCGGCGGAGCTTGCGGGCACGCGTCCGGTGGTGACGATTTCCGGCGCCGTGGCAGCCGATGTGTGGGCCGACGGCACGGCGCTGCGCGACGGCGCGGGCGTGGTGTTCGACCTCGCCGGGGCGGCGGCGCTGCCGGGCCGGCACAACGCCCAGAACGCGGCGGCGGCGACCGCGCTCGCGACCGCGCTCGGGGTGACGCGAGCGGCGATCGCGGAGGGGCTGCGGACCTACCCGGGGCTGCCGCACCGCCAGCAGCGCGTGGCGGAAGTCGACGGTGTGGTGTTCGTCAACGACAGCAAGGCCACCAATGCCGATGCCGCGGCCTATGCGCTCGCCTGCTACGACCGGGTGATCTGGATCGCGGGCGGGATGGCAAAGGCGGGCGGCATCGAGAGCCTGGCGCCGCTGCTTGCGCGCATCGCGCACGCCTTCCTGATCGGGCGGGACGCGCAGATCCTGGCCGCGACGCTCGCGGCGCGCGGCGTGCCGTACAGCGACGCCGGCACGCTGGAGCAGGCAGTGCCTGCCGCGTTCCGGGCGGCACGGAGGCTCGGCGTGCCGGTGGTGCTGCTGTCGCCGGCCTGCGCGAGCTGGGACCAGTTCACCGGCTACGACGCGCGGGGCGACCGCTTCGCCGCCCTCGCCCGCGCCCTCGGCCCGGACAACGGGGCCGCAATCGATGGAGAGGCTGCCTGATGCCCGCGCTGTCCCGCGCCGATAACTCGATTCTGGGCCGGTGGTGGTGGACCGTCGACCGCTGGACACTGACCTGCGTCGGCGCGCTGATCGGCACCGGCTATATCCTGGTGCTCGCCTCCAGCCCCGCGGTCGCCGCGCGCATCCATGTGCCGCGCGAACTGTTCATCCTC
>JAJYFW010000336.1 GCA_021785335.1 Pseudomonadota bacterium | reverse complement strand
CGCGCCGCCGTGCCGGTGATCCCGCAGGAGCCGGCGGCGCTGGCGCGCATCACGGCCTCGGTGAAGGCGGCGTTCGATCCGCGGGGGATTCTCAATCCCGGAAGGCTCTACGCGGGCGTTTGACCGGCACCGGCGCGCCGCGCTGGCAGCCGCGCACGGCCGGGGTTACAATACATGGCATGGACACCGCCCCGCGCTCTGACGACGCCGCCCCCGGCGCCCGCCCCGAGACCGAGGCTGACCGGCGGCGCCGCATCGCCTGGGAGGCGGCCAGGATCGCCGAGGCCGACGCTTCGGCCGCCGCCGGCCGGCTGGTCGATGCGGCCGAGGTTGACGCCTGGATCGACAGCATCGGCACCGACCAGGAGCTTCCCGTGCCGCAGTCCCGCCGCTGATCCGGCGCTCGCGTGCCGCGAAGCCTGCGCTATGCGGACGAGGCGCTCGCCGACCTCGACGCGATCCGCCGCTGGTTGAGCCAGCCGGGTTCGGGATCGGCGGCACGGCGCAAGCTGGCGGCGATCCGGGACTCGATCAGATACCTGCGCGATCATCCCTGCCTGCATACGTTCGGCGACCATCCGGGTGTGCGGGAGCTGCCCTGCAACGGCGGCTATCGCGTGCTGTATCGGGTGCATCCGGACACAGGCCGCAATGACACGGCGGGCGGCGTGCTGGTGCTGCGCGTGTTCGGGCCGGGCCAGTCGCGCGAGCTTCTCTGATCCTGGGCGATCATTGGTCCCCGATGGGAACACTTGCGACGCCGTTGGGCTTATGCGCAGTCGGATGACAAGCCGGATGGTGCGCCGCGCCGCCGTGCCGGTGATCCCGCAGGAGCCGGCGGCGCTGGCGCGCATCACGGCCTCGGTGAAGGCGGCGTTCGATCCGAAGGGGATTCTGAATCCCGGGCGGATGTACGCGGGGGTTTAGCCGGGTTTAGGTAGGGTGGAAAAGCGAAGCGCCTTCCACCATGCGCGAGAAGGTGGAAGGCGCTTCGCTGTTCCACCCTACGCTTGCTCGCCGACCTCGACGCGATCCGCCGCTGGTTGAGCCAGCGAGCGTAGCCCGGAACCACGAAACTTCGTAAGGCGGGCAACGCCCGCCGCCGCAACCCCCCGCCGCTCGGACGCGGGAGGCGAGGATGCCGAGGGCGGAAGATGACATTCGGGCGCCCGCCGCGGACGCGCCAGCGGCCGGCGATCTGCCCGCCGGCGCGTTCTCCGACGAGGCCGGAGAAGAACATCGCGAACAGCGACACGCCGGGATGCCTGAAGTCGAGCCCCGGGGTGGCCGACAGGTAGTTCGGCATCCAGGTCAGCAGGCCATAGAAGACGGCATTGAAGAACATCCGGTGTTGTGTAGTCGCCGATGAAACGTTCGTCCGGTCGGTCTCAGCCCGGCGAAATCAGCGGCAGCCTGGGAAAATACGTCCGATAGCGCGCTGCATCCCGCGTCATCAGCCGATATCCGGCGATGGCCGCATGGGCGCCGATGAAGAAATCCGGAAGCGGTGATTGCCTTGCTCCGCCCCGCTGTCGATAGGCCAGGAACGACTTGCCGGCGAGAAAGGCGGCTTCGTAGGGAATTGCTTCGCGATCGAACATGGTTGTCGGAAGCGCCGCATCGAGATCCTCGATCCGCGAATACCGGATCGACACCTCGGCATAGATGACGGGATTGATGACCAGGCGATAGCGATCGGCGGCGCGTTCGATCGCCGCCGCCGACCACGCAAGCCAGCGCGCGTCTTCCGTCATCACGTCGAGAAGGACGTTGGCGTCGATCAATACGGCCGTCATTCAGTCATCGCGGGTCAGCGCCATGATGGCGTCCGTGCTCATCGCGACGTCGCCTCGGCCCCGCAGATGGGCGACAAGGCGGGCGCCGCGACCTTTTCCGTTACGGGCCGCGGCGCGAACGATGCGCACGACCTTGCCATCGAACTCGAAGTCCACCTCCGTCTCAGGCAGCAGCCCCGCCCGCTCGCGGATCTCGGCCGGAATCGTCACCTGCCCCTTGGATGTGATGCGCACGGGCCTCTCCTTACTCTTACAGGTAAGAGTAAGAATTTCAGTGCCGGCTTTCAAGGCTTCGCGCCAGGAGGAGCCTCGGCCGCGGCGGCCCGAAAAAGCCGGTATTATGCAGCGCGCGGCGGGCGCGCTCACGCGCCAGCCGTTCGCGGAGGGCCACGATGACCGCTTCGGTCATGCTCTCGCCGGTCAGTCGCGCGAGGCTGTGCGCCAGTTCGTCGGCTTCGGTTGTGTCGATGCTCAGCGCCATGTCGGTCTCATCGTCCGGACGCATCATCCGGATAGAGGCACCGGGCATCCATTGCCGGTTTGTTCATCGGCGACACCCCGTCATCGCGCTGCTGCGCCGACGGTTCCGGCGGTCCTGTGCTATAATGTTTTGTCCTGACCGGAAGCGCGCATGGACACTCTGCCGATCAACAAGGCCTTCACGCTGATCGAACCCGGGCCGGTCGTGCTGGTCACGACCCATGACGGTCGCAAAGACAATGTCATGACCATCAGTTGGACGATGGTGCTCGATTTCGCGGCGTCGTTTGCCCTGACCACCGGGTCCTGGAACCATTCCTTCGCCGCGTTGCAGGCGACGAAGGAATGCGTGATCGCCGTTCCCACCGTGGACCTGATCGATACGGTCGTCGGCGTCGGCACCTGCTCCGGCCGCGACGTGGACAAATTCGAAAAATTCCGCCTGACGCGCGCCAGGGCCCGGCATGTCCGCCCGCCGCTGATCAGGGAATGCGTGGCGAATATCGAATGCCGGGTCGTCGATATCGTCGAACGATACAGCATCGTGGTTCTGGAAGGCGTCGCCGCGTATTTCGACGGTGCCCGCAAGGAAAAGCGGACCATTCACGCCATCGGCGACGGCACGTTTGTCGTGGATGGGCGCAGGATCGACAGGAAGGAGATGATGCGCGCCAAATTGCCGCCCGGACTCTAAAGTAGAATTGGCTTCAGACCACCGTCGCAAACTGAAATAACAACGCGGTGCGGCATTTTGTTTTGGTAGGCTGAAGCCCACACTGCGGTATTACGACGCCATGACTATACCAAGATCGCACCGTGCAGCCCAGATACATTCCTGATCTGTGCAATCTGTGTCATCTGTGGATAACTCCTTCCTCTTATCCGCGCCATCTGCGGATACCCCTTCCTCTCACCCGCGCCGTCGATCCGCCCACGCCAGGAATCCCGCTTGCCCAGCTCCCCACCTCCATGTTCCTATTCCGTTCGTGTTCCCCGCCACGAACCCCGCCCCGGCCGCGCGCTTCATCCTCATCATCGACCTGCTGTGCCGCGTCATCGCCGCGGCGGCGGTGAAGAACCCGCTCGCGGCGCCCTGGCTGCTGCTGTGGCCGCGCCTCCGCCGCCTTGCCACCCGCTTCGCCGGCCTCGCCGCCCGCGTCGCGGCCGGAAGGCGTCCCACCCGGGCGCGGCCCCGCCCGGCCGTCGCGCGGTCCCGCTCGCCGTATCGGCCCCTGCCGCGCGGCTTCGCCTGGCTGCTCCGGCTGGTGCCGGAGGCGGCTTCGGCCGGCTCGCAACTGCAACACCTGCTGGCGGCGCCGGAGATGGCGGACCTGCTCTCGGCTGCGCCGCAGGCCGGGCGCCTGCTGCGCCCGCTGTGCCGGATGCTGGGGGTG
>JAJYFW010000335.1:1157-3679 GCA_021785335.1 Pseudomonadota bacterium | reverse complement strand
GGCCGCCTACTGGCTCTGGTTCATACTGCTGGAACGGGTTCCGTTCAGCCGTGCCAACGCCTTCAGCTTCCTGGTGCCCTTCATCGGCTTCGCGCTCGGCGCCGCCTATTTCAACGAGCGGGCGAGCGTCCCGGCGCTGAGCGGACTGGCAATGACAGCGATCGGGATCCTGCTGATCCAGCACTAGCCCGGTCGCGCTCCGGACAGCACCCAACCGGCGGGCGAATGAGTACCCCAGCTCAGGCGCCCCTGCCCGGTTGGCTGGCGGTGATCGCTGCCACCCGGAGGCCCTTGTCGACGGGAAGCGCCTGAACCTGGTCCTGGATTGCCTTGAGCTCCGCGACGCCGAACGTCTCCTTGGCCAGAAGCTCCTTGGCGCTACGGTCAAGCAGCGGGAGGTTGCGCTCGAGAATTTCCCGCGCACGGGCGAACGCCTCCGCTAGCAGCTTGCGCACGGCGGCATCGATCCCGGAAGCGGTCTCCTCGCCGTAGCGGCGGGGACGGAAATCGGCGCCCGCCGTGCCGCCCAGGAACGGGGAACCCCCTTCTGCCTCATAGACCACCAGCCCGAGCTTCGTATCCATCCCGAAACGCAGCACCATGCCGCGGGCGATCTCGGTCGCCTTGGCGAGATCGTCGGCCGCCCCGGTGGACACCGCGGGAAACACCAGGCTCTCGGCTGCGCGCCCGCCGAGCAGCACGGCCATGCGATCGCGCAGCTCGTCGCGATCCATCAGGTAGCGGTCCTCAAGCGGGCGCTGCATGGTGTAGCCGAGGGCCGCGACCCCGCGCGGAATGATGGAAATCTTCTCCACCGGATCGGCGCCGGGCAAGGACATCGCGACCAGAGCGTGGCCCATCTCGTGATGGGCGACGATGTCGCGCTCGTGCGGGTTGAGCAAGCGGTTCCGCTTCTCCAGCCCGGCGACGACGCGCTCGAGCGCCTGCTTGAAATCCTCCAGCGCGACGGCGGCGGCCTTGCGCCGTGTCGCCAGCAACGCCGCCTCGTTGACCAGGTTCGCCAGATCGGCGCCGGTGAAGCCCGGCGTCATCGCGGCGATCTGTTCGAGCGTGGCATCCGGCGCCAAGCGGACCTTGCGAGCGTGAATGCGCAGGATGTCGAGCCGCCCGGTCTTGTCGGGCCGGTCCACCAGTACTTGCCGATCGAACCGCCCCGCACGCAGCAGCGCCGGATCAAGGACCTCCGGCCGGTTGGTGGCCGCCAGCAGAACCACGCCCACACTGCTGTCGAATCCGTCGAGCTCCGTGAGTAACTGGTTCAGCGTCTGCTCCTTCTCGTCGTGGCCGCCGCCCGGGAAGACCCCGCCGCGGGCGCGGCCGAGCGCGTCGAGCTCGTCGATGAACACGATGGCTGGCGCCTGCTTGCGTGCCTGTTCGAACAGGTCGCGCACCCTTGCGGCGCCGACGCCAACGAACATCTCGACGAACTCGGAACCGGAGATCGAGAAGAAGGTCACGCCCGCTTCACCGGCGACGGCGCGTGCGAGGAGGGTCTTGCCGGTGCCGGGCGGGCCGACGAGCAGGATACCCTTCGGCACATGCGCGCCAAGTCGGCCGTACTCTTCCGGGTTGCGAAGGAACTCCACGACCTCCTGCAGTTCCTCCTTCGCTTCGTCTTCCCCGGCGACGTCGGCGAAGGTGACCTTGACGCCCTTTTCGACATAGACCTTGGCGCGACTCTTGCCGACCGACATCATGCCGCCCATGCCCTGGCCGCCCGCCATCGGCCGGATCAGGAACATCCACAGCAGGACGAACCCGAGGCCCGGCACCAGCCAGCTCAGCAGCGTTTCGAGCGGGCCGGGGCCAGGGGCGCCGGCGAATGTCACCTTGGCGTTCGCCAGCTCTCGCGCCAGCGCGGGATTGACCTGCACGGTGGCGAAATGGGGCACCTTCTTGTCAGCTGGGTTGGTGAACGTGCCGGTGATCTCGTCCTTGCCGACCTGCAGTTTGGTCACCTGGCCCTTGTGCAGCAGGTCGAGGAACTGGCTGTAGGGAATCGTCTTGATGTGGGTGGGCTGGATAAGCAGACCCTGGAGCAGCATTACGCCCAGCACGGCGGCGATGATGTACCAGAAGTTGATCTGATGCTCGCGCTTGATTTCCATTGTTTGTTTCCGGGTTCAGACCGGCCGCGACCGGGCGGCGCCGTTGGCCAGCAGCCAGGCGGCGATCGGGGGCCAGCTCTCGGTCAGGGTGCGGCTGCCCATGAACAGACCGATATGGCCGCCCGACACCAGGGCCTGCGCGATCTGCGCGGGGGAAGTGCCGACCAGCTTCGCCGCGGCGAACACCTGTTCCTTGGTGGTGATGTCGTCGGCCTCCCCGGCGAGGAGGTAGAGCGGGCAGGTGACGTCGCGCAGCGTGACCCGGCGCCCGAGCGCGATGAAGGTTCCGTGCGCCAGCCTATTTTCCCGGAACAGCAGGTTGATGGCCTGCAGGTAGTAGCGGCCGGGCAGGTCGATCGGGTTCTCGTACCATCGCTCGAACGTCTCGGTCCG
>JAJYFW010000335.1:0-1147 GCA_021785335.1 Pseudomonadota bacterium | reverse complement strand
CAGGTATTTCGGGTCCTCGACATGCTCATAGAGATCGATGAGCTTGCCGAGGTACTGCTCGCCGGGATGCATGTTCTTCCAGCCCGCGAGCATGGTCTGCCCGCGCATCAGGCCGCCGCCCGCCGCGACCATTTCCTCGTAGAACGAAGGCGGCAGATCGCGCACCATGCGCTTCAGCGGCCCATTGCCGGCGTGGGTATCGATGGGCGATCCGGCCAGCACCAGCGCCCGGACCTTGGCGGGAAAGCGCGCCGCGTACATCGCTGACATCCAGCCGCCCTGGCAGAGGCCAACAAGGATCGCCGCGCCCCCGAGATCGTCGATCGCGACGTTGATCTCCGCCAGGTATTTGTCGATGTCGAACTCCTTCATTTGCTCGGTCGCCGGCTTCCAGTCCGTCACCAGGAGACGTCCGATCCCCGTGGTCGCCAAGGTCTCGACCAGGCTTTGCCCCTTGGCGTAATCGGCGATGGTGGCGCTATGCCCGGCGTAGGGCGCGTCGATGATGACGGGAATGCCGCTGGCCTGCCGGCCGGCATCGGGGAAAAATTCACGCAGCTTCATGGTATCGAGGTCGAGCCGCACCCGGTTGGGGGTTGCCCAGGCCGGCGGTTCCGGCGCTCCGTCGATCTTCGCTTCGTGCAGGAACTTCAGATTGTCACGAAAGAGTTGCAGCCCCTCCTGCTCCAGTTCAATGCCGGCAGCGAGCGGCCAGAAGAAGGGCGAGCTGTGCTCGTGCCGCGGGGTGTGACCAGACCGCGGTCGGTCGGTCACGATTTGCCTCCGCGGGGGATTGCGTTCCCCGAGGTGGGCGCGTCCGCTTTCGTCCGCTGGGCATAGCGAGCTGGATCGGAAAGAAAGGTCCGATGGCACTGGGCCGAGCAGAAGAGGAAGGTCTGCCCCTCCCATGTCTCGGAAGCCGCGGCCTTGGGGCTGTAGATTGTCATGCCGCAAACCGGATCGATGGCGATCATCGTCGTCTCCTTCGGGGTCAGTGGAAGACCATGCCTTCGATGTGGAAGCCCGCATCGACGTAAAGCACCTCGCCGGTCACGGCGGAGGTGTAGTCGCTCGCCAACACGAGCGCGGTGCGACCCACCTCGCAGGACTCGACCTGCCGGTGCAGCGGCGCGACGCGGGTGCTTTC
>JAJYFW010000334.1 GCA_021785335.1 Pseudomonadota bacterium | reverse complement strand
TCCGCGGCGTCGCCGGGGCCGAGCAGGAGGCGCGTCTCCTGGCGCGGGTGGTGGGTGCGGTGCAGCCAGTAGGCCTCGTCGAGCAGCAGCCAGGGGTTGCGCGCCTGCGCCGCGCCAAGTGCGGCGAGGCGGGCGCGCGCGTCCGGCGCGTCGGCGCGCAGCGCGAGGCGTGCCTCCGCGAGCCGCCGGTCGGCAGGGGCGAGGCGGCCCATCTGGCGCGTCGCGGCGACGCGGTCGCTGTGGATCAGCACGTCGAAGCGCGCGCGCTGGTCAGCCGGGCGCAGCGCCCAGCCCCAGCGCGCGAGGAAGTTGCGCTCCGTGCCGGGGTCGCCGGCCATCGCCACCCAGGCGGCGCGGATGAACGGCACGGCCCTGGCGCGCGGCAGCGCCTCGGCGCAGCGCTGCAGCGCGCCCTCCTGCGCCGGCATGCGCGAAAGGCAGAGGCGGCGCACCGTGGCGTCGTCCGGCTCGTTCGCCAGCGCCTCGTCGTAGCGGCGGGCGAGCACGTAGCCGAGCGGCCAGTCCGGGTTGCGCGCCATGAAGGCGGCGATCTCGGCGGCGCTTGCCTGGTTCGGCGCGAGCAGCCGGTAGAAGGTGACGAGCTTGACCGCGACCGGGTCGCCCACCGCGCGCGCTGCCTGCGCGGCGGCCTGCCAGTGGTTCGCGCGCACCAGCGCCATCGGGCCCGGTTGGGAAGAACCGGGCTGGAACAGGCCCGGGTGGAAGGAACCGGGCTGCGGCGCGGGCTGCGCGAGCGCGGGGCTGGCGAGCAGGAGCAGGAGCGGGAGGATTCGGCGCATGGCCCAGTGTAGCGGCGCGCGCGCTTGCGGCGTATCCCCCGCGCGCCTAGTTTCGCGCGCCTGTTCGAGGGAGAGCCGCACGCCATGTTGGCATGCCATGTTTAGGGGATCGCTGGTCGCGCTGATCACGCCGATGCGCGAGGATGGCGCCGTGGACGAGAAGGCGTTCGAGCGCTTCGTCGACTGGCAGATCAACGAAGGCTCGCACGGCGTGGTGCCGGTGGGCACCACCGGCGAGAGCCCGACGCTGTCGCACGAGGAGCACAAGCGCGTCACCGAGATCACGGTCGCGGTCGCCAGGGGCCGCGTGCCGGTGATCGCCGGAACCGGATCGAATTCCACCGCCGAGGCGATCGACCTCACGCGCCACGCCAAGGCGGCCGGCGCGGACGCGGCGCTGGTGGTGACGCCCTACTACAACAAGCCGACGCAGGAGGGGCTTTACCTGCATTTCAAGGCGATCGCGGACGCCGTCGACCTGCCGATCATCATCTACAACATCCCGCCGCGCAGCGTGGTGGACATGTCGGCGGACACGATGGCGCGGCTCGCGAAGCACCCCAACATCGTCGGCGTGAAGGACGCGACCGCGAACCTCGCGCGACCGCTGCACACGCGCCGCGGCTGCGGGGCCGGGTTCTGCCAGCTTTCAGGCGAGGACCACACGGCACTGGCGTTCCTCGCGGCCGGCGGCGTCGGCTGCATCTCCGTCACCGCCAACGTGGCGCCGCGGATGCTGAGCACGATGCACGAGACCTGGGCCGGGGGCGACATCAAGGGCGCGATGGCGATCCAGGACCGGCTGGTGCCGCTGCACGACGCGCTGTTCGCGGAAACGAGTCCCGGCCCGGTGAAGTATGCCGCGAGCCTGCTGGGCCATACCGCGGACCACTGCCGCCTGCCGCTGGCACCGGTGAGCGAGCCGGTGAAGGCGCGGGTGCGCGCGGCGATGACCGAGGCGGGACTGCTGAACTGAGCCGCGCAGCTCGGTTGCGCGGCGGAGGTTCCGGCCGGTGTCATGGTTGCGGGTAAGCTGATCAGCCACGGGGTCGCGGCGCAGAATCGCAAGGCCCGGTTCGACTACGCGATTCGCGAGACGGTCGAGGCCGGCATCGTGCTCAAGGGGCCGGAGGTGAAGAGCCTGCGCCACGGCCGCGCGACGCTGGGCGAGGCCTGGGCCGGCGAGCGCGACGGCGAGCTGTGGCTGTTCAATGCCTACATCCCGGAATACCAGGGCGGCATCCTGTCGCGTTTCGAGCCGCGCGCGCCGCGCAAGCTTTTGTTGAAACGCAAGGACATGCGGCGGCTTATTGGGGCGGTGACGCGGGAGGGCGCGACGCTCGTGCCGCTCGACATCCACTTCAACGACCGCGGCCTCGCCAAGGTGCAGCTGGGCCTCGGCGTCGGGCGCAAGAAGGCGGACAAGCGGGCGGCGATCGCCGAGCGGGACTGGGCGCGCGACAAGGCGCGGCTGATGCGCGAGCGGGGATGACGCCTCCGGCACGGCGGACTATAGTTCGGCGCTAAATATTTCACTGGTGAAATGATGGACAACATCAAGACGGTGTGGGCGCCGCGTGCGCTGAGCCTGCTGCGGATCGTCGCGGGGCTGCTGTTCCTGGAGCACGGGCTGATCAAGGTGTTCGCGTTCCCCCACGGTCCCGGCTTCCTCCACCTGCCGCCGCTGATCGAGGTCGCGGGGCTGATCGAGGTGATCGGCGGCGTGCTGGTCGCGGTGGGGCTGTTCACCCGGGCAGCGGCCTTCATCATGTCGGGCGAGATGGCGGTGGCCTATTTCATGGCGGCGGCGCCGCGCGGCTTCCTGCCGCTGGTCAACCACGGCGAGCCCATCATCCTCTACACGTTCATCTTCCTCTACATCGCGGCCGCCGGCGCGGGGCCATGGAGCGTTGACGCGCTGCGGTCCGGAGGCGCCGACTAGACCAGCCGCTGCTGGACCGAGGCGAGCACGGCGTCGAACATCGCCTCGGTCAGCACGCCGGTGTTCATGTTGTAGCGCGAGACATGATAGCTGTCCGCGAGCAAGCGCCCGTCCGGCAGGTGGTGCAGCGCGCCGTGGCGGAAGACGGCATGCGCGGCGCGCAGCCCCAGCGCGCGCAGCACCGCGTCGTGCGCGATGCGCCCGAGCGCGAGGACGACGCGCAGCCGCGCCAACCCCGAAAGCTCGGATTTCAGGAAGTCATTGCAGGCCCGGATCTCGGGCGGCAGCGGCTTGTTCTGCGGCGGCACGCAGCGCACCGCGTTGACCACCCGCACGTCGAGACGCATGGCGTCGTCGGGCTCGGCGGTATAGCGCCCGTGCGCGAGCCCCGCCTTGAGCAGCGCGCCGTAGAGGGTGACGCCGGCGCCGTCGCCGTGGAACGGCCGGCCGGTGCGGTTGGCGCCGCGCAGCCCCGGCGCGAGGCCGACGACGAGCAACCGCGCGTCCTTGGGCCCGAGGCTCGGCACCGGCGCGTTGAACCAGCCGGGATTGGCCTCCCGGTTGGCGGCGCGGAAGGCGGCGAGGCGCGGGCAGAGGGCGCAGTCGCGCCCCGGTTCCCTGATCACGGTTCCCTGATCACAGTTCCCTGATCACGCTTCCCGGCGTCAGACGTCGGTCGGGTCGGCGTAGGGCTCCGCGGGTGTCGCGCGCGCGCCGCGGGCCGGGCGCGGCTCCATCTGGCGGCGGGTGAACTCCTGCCCGATCTCGGCGAGTTCCAGGAACTGGTCGGCCTGCCGGCGCAGTTCGTCGGCGACCATCGGCGGCGAGGTCTTGATCGAGGAGACGACCGAGACGCGCACGCCGCGCCGCTGCACCGCCTCGACCAGGCGGCGGAAATCGGAGTCGCCGGAGAACAGCACCGCGTGGTCGATCTTGGGCG
>JAJYFW010000333.1 GCA_021785335.1 Pseudomonadota bacterium | reverse complement strand
CACCAGGGGCAGACGAGGTCGTGGACGACCTCCACCGTGAGGCGCGCGCGGGGCGGGGCGAGAATATTCACCGGCGTATTATCGGCGCCCGCGGCGTGGCCGACAAGAAGATCGGTGGGGGCGGGGATGGGCCGTGGTGGCCCGGGCGGACGGGCGCGACGTGGGGCAGTAGGCGAGGGCCGAATTACAGCAAAGAGAAAGAGTTCGCCGGGTATTCCAAAAAAATCACGACATCGTTACCCGCCGTTCTGAGGATCCCGGCCCAATTCTGTTGCAATCCCGGATGCGTTTGCCGCTGGATAATTCTGGACAGGCTGGGGGGGCGCATGTCGGGCACGATTTCCGGAACCCATTTGTCGCAGGTGCAGCTTACGTCCGGGGTTTACGCGGACCCGGTGACCGT
Source organism: Pseudomonadota bacterium (assembly GCA_021785335.1). The sequence goes on along the minus strand of JAJYFW010000333.1, from coordinate 3,282 downwards.
TACCGGAATTATCAATGTCACCTCGGTTGCGTCGGCGCTGTATGCGGCGACGCCGTGGAGCATCGACAACCTGGGTGCGGTTCTCTCGACCGGGACGGGCAACTTCCACGGTATCTATCTGAAGGACGGCGGCTATGTCCTGAACGCGCCTGGCGGGACGATCGAGGCGCCCAAATTCGCCGTCGAGGCGCTGGGAGCAGCGGCGACATTGGTCAACGCGGGTTATATCTCCGACGCGACCCGCGCGGCGGTGCTGCTGCTGGCGGGGGGCGCGATCACGAACGCGAGCTCGGGGGTGGTGGTCGCCGGCGGCGCGGTGGCGGCCGATGCGGGGGATGGGCTGTACATTACCGGGGGCTTCGGGACGATCGTCAATGATGGGACCGTGGTTTCCGATGACGCGCACGGCCTGGCACTCTATGCCGGCGGGGTCATCACCAACGCGGCGGGCGGGACGGTCAGGGCGGCGCGCAATGCCGTGCTGACGACGGGGGGCCCCGCGACAGTGTTCAACGCGGGCTACATTTCCGACACGACGCGCGGCGCGGTGGTGTTGCTCGCGGGCGGTGCGATCACCAACGCCACTTCCGGTGTCGTGGTGGCCGGAGGCACGTCAGCAAACGCGGGGGCGGGCCTTTACATCAGCGGAGGGGTGGGGGCCATCCTCAACGCCGGCACCGTGCTCTCGGATGGCGGAAGCGGGCTGGTGCTTTTTGGGGGCGGGGCAGTCACCAACGCGGCCGGGGGCTTCGTTTCAGCCGAAAATCTCGGCATCCTTGTCAAATATTCGGCGGCGGCCGTTTTCAACGACGGAACGATCATCGCAAACACCAGCGGCGGCATCGTCATGTTCGCCGGTGGCACGATGACCAACGGCGCGGCCGGCCACATACTTGCGGCGAAAGACGCGCTGTATGGGTTTACGACGAGTCCGGTCGGTATTGTCAACGACGGGACTGCGATTAGCCAGATTGATTTCGGTGCACAGTTGCGCGACGGCGGGACGATTTTGAACGCCGGGGGTGCGCTGCTCGCGGGCGCGAAAAACGGCATATACGCGGGGTATCTGCAGCCGACGACGGTGACCAATGATGGCGTGGTGATTGGCACGGCGGCGGGGGCCGCGATGTTCGGCGGTGGGACGATCATCAACGCCGGAACGATCGCGGGAGCGGATGCCGTCTACGGCAAGAGTTTCGCGCTGACGATCGACAACTCGGGCACGATCCTTGATCCCAGCCTTGGCAACGGTATCGACCTGCGGGCCGGCGGCCTGATCACGAACAGTGCATCCGGTGTCATCGAGGGATATTCAAACGGTATTATTGGTTTTAGCATTTCTGATACTATTGCAAATAATGGCGTCATAAGAGGAAAAAATAAATACAACGGAGTTCAATTGAATGGCGGTGGCGTGATCACGAACGCGGCCGGTGGGACCATTGCCGGAAACGACTTTGGCGTTCTGGCGATTACCGCCTCGGCGACGGCTATCAATGCCGGGCTCATCGAGGGCGCTTCGATCACCGGGGTCGCGCTCAATGCCGGCGGCGTGTTGGTCAACGAGCAAGGCGGCGTGATCCTTGGACATGGGCTGGGCGCCGGGTTCCTCACCGGTTCCGGAACCCTCACCAATGCGGGCACGATCAGTGTTACTACCGGGTTCTATGCGGTTGGCTTTGCGAGCGGCTTCACCAACCGCCTGGTGGTGGAGCCGGGCGCGGTGTTCGGCGGCGACGTGGTCGGCGGCAACACGCTGGGGGGCACCGCGGTCTCGACGCTGGAGTTCGGCGGCGGGCGCGGGACGCTGGCGGGGATCGGCTCGACAGTCGTGGATTTCGCGGCGCTGACCTTCGATGCGGGCGCGGCGTGGCTGGCAAGCGGCGATGCGGCGGGGCTGGCATCCGGGCAGGCGATTTCCGGGTTTGCGGCCGGCGATACGATTGAGATCACGGGGCTTGCGGCGTCCTACCAGGCGTTCTCGGGCGGCACGCTGTCGCTCACCGGCGGTACCAAGATCGACCTCTCGGGCCCGGCGAGCGTGAAGGTTTCGAACAGCGGCGGGAACACGTTCATCACGGCATGTTTCGCGACCGGAACGCGGCTGCTGGCCGAGGGCGGCGCGCGGGCGGTGGAGACGCTGCGCGCGGGCGAACGGCTCGCGACAGCATCCGGGCGGCTCGCGGCGATACGCTGGGTGGGGTTCCGCCGGCTCGACCTGCGCCGCCACGCGAGCCCGCATGACGTGATGCCGGTGCGGGTTTCGGCGGGAGCGCTCGGCGAGGGGTTGCCGCTCGCGGACCTGGTGCTGTCGCCCGACCACGCGGTGATGATCGATGGCGCGCTGGTGCCGGTGCGCTACCTCGTCAACGGCACCTCGATCCGGCAGGAGACGCGCGGGCAGGTGACGTACTGGCATGTGGAGCTCGACCGGCACGACGTGGTGCTTGCCGAGGGGGCGGCGTGCGAGAGTTACCTCGACACCGGCAACCGCGGCGCGTTCGAGAATGCGGACGGGCCGATGGAACTGCACCCGGACTTCGCGCGGCGCGTGTGGAGCGAGAGCGGCTGTGCCGAGATCCTGACCGATGCCGGCGCGGCAAGGCTGCGCGCGATCCACACCGCGCTCGCGGCGCGCGGCGCGCGGGCGGCGCGTCAGGCGGTCTCGCCGTAGGAGGAGACCGCGGGGTCGAGGCGGAACTCGGCGACGAGGAAGTCGATCACGGCGCGGGTGCGCGGGGCGAGGAAGCGGCGCGAGGGGTAGACCAGCGAGATCGGGCGGCGCGGGCTCTGGAAGTCGTGCAGGATGCGCCTGAGGGAGCCGGCGGCGAGTTCGTCGCGGATCAGCCAGGTGGGGAGTGCCGCGATGCCGGCGCCGGCGACGGAAGCGGCGAGCACCGCCTCGATGCTGTTGACGCGCAGGCGGCCCTCGACGGCGATTGGCGTTTCGCCGTCGGGGCCGGCGAAACGCCACGTGTGGGGGTCCGCGACGCGGGTGAACAGGATGCATTCGTGGCCGGCGAGATCCTCCGGCCGTTGCGGCTCGCCATGGGCGGCGAGGTAGTCCGGCGAGGCGACGGTGGCGACCGTGAAGCTGCCGACGCGGCGCGCGACGAGAGACATATCGGCGATCTCGCCCACGCGCAGCGCGAGGTCGAGCCCCTGCTGGACCAGGTCAGTGACGTCGTCGGAGAGCACCATCTCGACCAGCAGCCCCGGGTTGCGGGCGAGGAAGCGGCCGACATGGGGGGCGAGGTAGAGGCGGCCGAAGACGGTGGGAGC
>JAJYFW010000332.1 GCA_021785335.1 Pseudomonadota bacterium | reverse complement strand
CTACCCGCTCTACTACGGCGTGGTGCCCAGGCTGCAGAAGAGCCAGGACCCGGAGATGCTCTCCTTCATCCTCTTCTTCGGCATCGCGCAGATGATCGAGGCGGTCGCCGTCTTCGCCTTCGGCGCCGACCAGCGCTCCCTGCCGCAGGACGCGCTGGGCTCCGGCAACATCGGCGTGCTCGGCCAGGAATTCCCGGACAGCTGGTGGGTCGCCTGCCTGGTCAGCGTGCTCGCCATCCTCGGCCTCTACCTCTACTTCTCCCGCACCCGCCTCGGCTTCGCGACCCGCGCCATCATGGCCGACCGCGACGAGGCGCGCGCGACAGGCATCGACGTGGACCGCGTCTCGGCCATCGCGCTCATCATCGGCATCGCCCTCGCGGGCATCGCCGGCGTCTTCGTCCCCTACCTGATCGGCTCCGTCTCCTCCTCGATCGGCGACGGGCTCACCACCACCTCGTTCGCCATCATCATCATCGGCTCGCTCGGCAACCCGCTCGGCACCGTGGTCGGCGGCCTGGTTTTCGGCGTCGGAACGATGCTGATGCAGACCTACTACTCGTCCTGGTCCAACCTGGCACCCTATGCGCTGCTGCTCGCCATCGTGCTGGTCCGGCCCTCCGGCCTGCTCGGCAGGGCGGTGCGCCGTGCGTAAGCCCCCCGCCTGGCGCGGCCCCGTCCTCGTCCTCGTGGCGCTGGCCGCCATCTTCGCCGTGGCGCCCCGGCTCTACAGCAACGAGTCCGTGCTCTTCACCATGATGACCTTCATGGCGCTGGCCCAGGGGCTCAACCTGCTCTACGGCTTCACCGGCTACCTGCCGTTCGGCTACGTGGGCTTCTTCGGCACCGGCGCCTACGCCACCTCGCTGCTCGTCACCTTCACCTCGCTGCCGGTGATCGCGGCCGTGCTGCTCGGCGGCCTCGCCGCCGTCGTGGTCGGGCTCATCCTCGGCCCGCTGTTCCGCCTCTCGGGCCCGTATTTCTCGATCGCCAACCTCGCCGCCTCGCAGATCATCTACAACGTGGTCGCCAACGAGGCGCTGAAGCCCATCACCGGCGGCCCCTACGGCATCAAGATCGAGCACGTCTACGCGCCCACCGCGAGCTACTTCACCATGCTCGCGATCCTGCTCGCCGCCACGGCACTCGCCGCCTGGTTCCGCCGCTCGCGCTTCGGCCTCGGCCTGCGCGCCATGCACCAGGACCCGATCAGCGCCAGCCTCGCCGGCGTCGACATCGTGCGCGAGCGCCTCATCGCCTGGCTCGCCTCCGCCGCCATCGCCGGGCTCGCCGGCGGCGCCTACGCCTGGAACCTCTCCGTCTTCTACCCGGAGGCGGTGTTCACCCTGCAGATCTCCGTCTTCGCCATCGTCTTCGCCCTCTTCGGCGGCGTCGGCACGGTGATCGGCCCGCTGCTCGGCGCCGCGCTGCTCTACGCCTTCTACGCCGGCATCGGCGTTTCGGCCCCGCAATATTTCGAGCTGCTCTACGGCCTGCTCATCGTGCTGCTGGTGCTGTTCCTGCCCAACGGCCTGGCCTCGCTGCTGACGCGGAGGAACGTCGATGTCCTCTGACCCGCTGCTGCGGCTGGAGAACGTGGGCAAGCGCTTCGGCGGCATGACGGTGCTGCACGAGCAGAGCTTCTCGCTCGCCCCCGGCGAGATCCTCGGCCTCGTCGGCCCCAACGGCTCGGGCAAGACCACCACCATCAACGTCATCTCCGGCGTGCATCCGCCCGACGAGGGCCGCGTGCTGTTCGAGGGCCGCGAGATCCAGGGCCTGCCCATCTTCCGCATCGCCCGCCTCGGCATCAACCGCAGCTTCCAGGTGCCGAAATGCTTCCGGGCCATGCGCGTGCGCGAGAACGTGGAGGTCGCCGCCACCTTCGCGCGGCGAGGCGCCGCCGACATCGACGCCATCCTCGCCGAGACCGGCCTTGCCTCCCACGCGGACGACATCGCCGGCTCGCTCACCGTCAACCAGCAGAAGATGCTCGACCTCGCCCGCGCGCTCGCCACCAACCCGCGCCTGCTGCTCGTCGACGAGATCGGCGCCGGCCTCAACCCGGCGGAACTCGGCGGCATCGCCACGCTGCTCAAGGGCCTGGCCGCGCGCGGCATCGCGCTCATCGTCGTCGAGCACCTGCTCGACTTCCTCAACCGGGTCACCGACCGCGTCATCGTCCTCGGCGCCGGGCGCATGCTGTTCGAGGGCTCGCTCGCGGCCGCGTCGAAGGACCCCGACGTCGTCGCCGCCTTCATCGGAGGCTGAGCCCATGACCCTGCTCTCCCTCCACGGCGTCGAATCCGGCTACGGCCCGATGCAGGTCCTCTGGGGCATCGACCTCGAGGTCAACCGCGGCGAGACGGTGATCCTGCTCGGCGCCAACAGCGCCGGAAAGACCACGCTGCTGCGCACCATCATCGGCCTGCTTCCCTGCACGAAGGGCAGCATCGCGCTCGACGGCGAGCCCATCGAATCCCTGCCGCCGGACCAGCGCATCCGCCGCGGCATCGCCTTCATGTCGGAACTCGGCGTCTTCCCGAGCCTCACCATCGAGGAAAACATCCGCCTCGGCGGCTATTTCCTCTCCGGCGCCGAGGTGCGCCGGCGCAGCGCCCGCCTCTACGACCTGTTCCCCGCCCTCGCGGAGCGCAAGCGCGAGCCCGCCTCCAGCCTCTCCGGCGGCCAGCGCAAGATGCTCGGCATTGCCAAGGTGCTGGTTTCGGAACCGAAACTGCTGCTGATGGACGAGCCCTCCTCCGGCCTCGCCCCGGTCTTCGTCAAGCAGGTGGTGGAGGTGCTGCGCAACGCCATCACCGGCGGCATGACGCTGCTGATCGCGGAGCAGAACGTCGCCTTCCTCGCCCTGGCCGACCGTGGCTACCTCATCGACGGCGGCCGCGTCCGCCTCACCGGCACCCGCGCGGAACTCGAGGCCAGCGACGCCGTGCACGAGGCCTATTTCGGCCTCTGACCGCGGCCTCCCGCGCGCCCTCCTAACCCCGCGCTAACCACTCCCCGCGACAATCGCGACAGCGGGTGCGCCGCAGAACGCGGAACCCGGCCTGACGTCCTGTTGGCGGGAAAACTTCATGGCAGGAGATGCGGGGGGCAAGCGCGCCAGGGCGCGCGGCAAGGGCCCCGGCGGCAACGCGCGGCCCATCGTCATCGTCAGGCGCACGGAGGAGGCGCAGCCCGGCCATCACGGCGGCGCCTGGAAGGTGGCCTACGCCGACTTCGTCACCGCGATGATGGCCTTCTTCCTGCTGCTCTGGCTGCTCAACGCCACCACCCAGGCCCAGCGCGTGGGCCTCGCCGACTATTTCTCCCCCTCCAACGCGCTGAGCCACGGCTCGTCGGGCACCGGCAAGCCGTTCGGCGGCAGTTCCCCCTTCGATCGCGGCTCGCTGGTTTCCGACCGCGGCGTCGCGGCCGCCATCCCCGGCCGCTCGCTCCCCGCGCCGCAGACACGCGCGATGAACGACCACAAGCGCGCGAGCGCCGCCGGCGCCGGTCAGGCCCCGCGCCCTGCTTCCGTCGACGCGAATGGCACCGGTGGCGGGAAGGGCAGGGGCGCCGGCCCCGCGCCGCAACCCCACGGCGCGCCGGGCCCTGCCCAGGCGCCGGGCGGCACCGCCCGCCAGCCTGCCGCCAACACCGCCCAGGCGCTCGGCCGCGCCGCCTTCCTCGCCAACGCCGGCGCCGGCG
>JAJYFW010000331.1 GCA_021785335.1 Pseudomonadota bacterium | reverse complement strand
GAGGATGGCGCCGCCCGTCGCGATGGCGCCCGAGAGCGCGAGGGGGCCGTCGAAGAATCCTCGGATCTCCTGGACCAGCGCGAAGGGCGACGTGGTCCCGGCATGGCCGCCGGCGCCGGCCGCGACGGCGACGAGGCCGTCCGCCCCCTTCTCGATCGCCTTGCGGGCGAAGGCGAGGTTGATCACGTCGTGCAGGACGATGCCGCCGTAGGAATGGGCGGCCTCGTAGACCTCTGGCCTGGCGCCGAGGGAGGTGATCATCAGCGGCACCCGATGCTTCACGCAAAGCGCCACGTCGTGGTCGAGCCGCGCGTTGCTGCGGTGGACGATCTGGTTGACGGCGAAGGGCGCGGCTGGCCGGTCCGGGTGCTTCGCGTTCCAGTCCGCGAGGGCGGACGTGATGCGGTCCAGCCACTCGTCGAGCATGGATTCCGGGCGGGCGTTCAGCGCCGGGAAGGAGCCGACGATGCCCGAGGTGCACTGCGCGATCACCAGGTCGGCGTTGGAGATGATGAACATCGGCGCCCCGATCACGGGCAGGCGCAGATGTTGCAGGACCGGCGGCAACGACATGCGGAACCTCTGGCACGAGCGGCATCGGGGTTGTGCCATGCGGGCCGGCGGGCGCCAACCGCGCGGGTTGCACGGGCGGCGGAAACCCGTATCCAGGGCGGATGACGAGCATCGGCATCGACTTCGGGACCACCAACTCCGTGCTCGCCATCGCCGGCGATGATGGGGTGGTGCGGACGGCGAGTTTCGGGGGCGAGGCGGCGTTCCGCTCCATCCTGTGTTTCTGGGAGGAGACGCGCGGGGCGGGCCGCTCGCTCGCGCACGCCGTGGGCCCGGCGGCGATCGAGGCCTGGCTCGGGGCGGCGGCCGATTGCCGCCTGGTGATGTCGATGAAGTCCTACCTGGCGCAGGCGAGCTTTACCGAGACGCGGATCTTCGGCCGGCGGCATACGCTCGAGGACCTGATCGCGTTGCTGCTGCGGGCGCTGCTGGAGGCGAGCGGCGTGGCGCCCGGCGATGCGCGGATCACCGCGGGGCGGCCGGTACGGTTCGCGGGTGAGCGGCCGGACGACGCGCTGGGGGCGCAGCGGCTGGCCGCCGCGTTCGCCGAGGCGGGCATGCCCGAGATCACGCTGGCGCTGGAACCGGAGGCGGCGGGATGGCACTTCGCGCAGCGCCTCGATGCCGAGGCCACGGTGCTGGTTGGCGATTTCGGCGGCGGCACCTCGGATTTCTCCGTGCTGCGCTACACGCCGGGACGCGGCGTGGCGTCACTCGGGCATGCGGGGATCGGGATCGCGGGCGATGCGTTCGATGCGCGCATCATGGAGCAGATCGTGGCGCCGCGGCTGGGCAAGGGCAGCACCTACACGCCGGCGGCAACACCGCTGCCCGTGCCGCCGCACTGGTACCGCAGCCTGACGCGCTGGCACCTCCTCTCGCTGATGCACACGCCGCGGATGCTGCGCGAGATCCGCGAGGTGGCGGCGCGGGCGAGCCATCCGCACCGGCTGGAGGCGTTCGCGCGGCTGATCGCGGAGGAACTCGGGTTCGAACTAAACCGCGCGGTGACGCGCGCAAAGGCGGAGCTTTCCACGCGGGATGTAGCCGAGCTGCGGTTCGCGGGGGCGGGGATCACGATCGACGAGGAGATTTCGCGCGAGGCGTTCGAGGCGTGGATTGCGCCGGATCTCGCGCGGCTGGGGGCGACCGTGGACGAGGCGCTGGCGACGGCGCGGACCCGACCCGACGAGATTTCGCGCGTGTTCCTGACGGGCGGGACGGCGTTCGTTCCGGCGGTACGGCGGCTGTTCGAGCAACGGTTCGGGGCGGAGAAGATCGCGGGAGGGAGGGAGTTCCTTGCGATCGCGGAGGGGCTCGCGCTGATGGGGGCGGCGGCCTGAGACCTGCGCCCATGTTTGCCGCCCGCGTTTGACTTCCGGCGCGCGTGCCGCGACGCTGCATGCGGAGGACAATGCGCCACGAGACAGGGGCGCCAGGGAGCCGGGAATGGATCTGCGCTTCACCGAGGAAGAGATCGCCTTTCGCGACGAGGCTCGGCGCTTCTTCCGCGAGGAAGTGCCGGAGGCGATCCGACGCAACGTGCTGGAAGGGCGCCACCTTGCCAAAGACGAGATCGTACGCTCGCAACGCATCCTGAACGCACGTGGATGGGCGGCGCCGCATTGGCCGCGCGAGTGGGGTGGACAGGGCTGGACGCCGGTTCAGACCTATCTGTTCCAGGACGAGATGCAGCAGGCGGGGGTGCCGGCGCCGCTGCCGTTCAATGTTTCCATGGTCGGACCGGTGATCGCGGAGTTCGGGAGCGAAGCGCAGAAGCGGCGCTTCCTGCCGCGGGCGGCGAATCTCGACGATTGGTGGTGCCAGGGGTTTTCCGAGCCTGGCGCGGGCAGCGATCTCGCGAGCCTGCGCACGAAGGCGGTGCTCGACGGCGAGCATTGGGTGATCGACGGACAGAAGACGTGGACAACGCTGGCGCAGCATGCCGACTGGATCTTCTGCCTGTGCCGGACCGACCCCAGTGTGAAGAAGCAGGAGGGGATCTCCTTCATCCTGGTCGACATGCGTACGCCCGGGATCACCGTGCGGCCGATCCAAACCATCGATGGCGGGCGCGAGGTCAACGAGGTGTTCTTCGACGGCGTCCGCGTGCCGCGCGAGAACCTGGTGGGGGAGGTAAACCGCGGCTGGGACTACGCGAAGTTTCTGCTCGGCAACGAACGTACAGGCATCGCGCGCGTCGGCACCTCCAAGGCAAGGCTGCGGCGGATCCGCGAGCTTGCGGGGTTGGAACTGCGCGGCGGCCGGCCGCTGATCGAGGACCGGCGGTTTCGTGAGAGACTCGCCGCGGTGGAGATCGAGCTCAAGGCGCTGGAGATGACGCAGCTGCGCGTGGTGGCGGACGAACGCGGGCGGGCGCGAGGCAAGCCCAACCCGGCTTCCTCCATCCTCAAGCTCAAGGGCTCGCAGCTGCAGCAGGCGACGACGGAGCTGCTGCTCGATGTGGTCGGGCCGCATGCGATGCCGCTCGCGGCGCAGGACGAGGGCGCGGGGCGGAACGAGCCGGGTATCGGGCCCGATTACGCAGCGGTGGCGGCGCCGACCTACTTCAACTGGCGCAAGATCTCGATCTATGGCGGCTCCAACGAGATCCAGCGCAACATCGTCGCCAAGGCGATCCTCGGCTTTTGACGAAACGGACCCGGCATGGATTTCGATCTCAGCGGCGACCAGAGACTGCTCAAGGAATCCGTCGACCGGCTGATCGCCGACCGTTACGGGTTCGAGGCGCGGCGCGGCTTCATGGCGGAGCCGGAGGGTTGGAGCCGGGCCAACTGGGCACGGTTCGCCGAGCAAGGGCTGCTAGGGCTGCCGTTTTCCGAGGAGGCGGGCGGGTTCGGCGGTGGCGCGGTCGAGATCGCGCTGGTGATGGAGGCGTTCGGGCGCGGGCTGGTGGTCGAGCCATATCTGTCCACGGTGCTGCTGGCGGGGCGGCTGCTGGAGGAGGCGGGCGAGGCGGCACTCGTGGGGCGTATCGCAGCGGGCGAGCTGCTGGCTGCCGTTGCTCATGTGGAACGTCACAGCGGCTGGAATCTTGGGGATGTGGCGACGCGGGCAGCACCCGATGGCGACGGGTGGCGGCTATCCGGGACGAAATCCGTTGTATTGCATGGAGATTC
>JAJYFW010000330.1 GCA_021785335.1 Pseudomonadota bacterium | reverse complement strand
TGCTGGGGCTGTAGGACCCCGCAATTGCGCCCGGCCCCGCCGCGCGCTACGCGACCGCCATGCCCGACATCATCCCCATCCGCCGCGCCCTGATCTCGGTCTCCGACAAGACGGGGCTGGTCCCGCTCGCCCAGGCGCTCGCCGACGCGGGCGTCGAGATCCTCTCCACCGGCGGCACCGCCCGCGCGCTGCGCGATGCGGGCATCGCGGTCAGGGAGGTTTCCGACCACACCGGCTTCCCGGAAATCCTCGACGGGCGGGTGAAGACGCTGGTGCCGCAGATCCATGGCGGGTTGCTCGGCCGCCGCGACGACCCCGCGCATGTCGAGCAGATGCGCGCGAACGCCATCGCCCCGATCGACCTGCTCGTGGTCAACCTCTACCCGTTCGAGGAGGCCGTCGCGAAGGGAGCCGATTTCGCCACCTGCATCGAGAACATCGACATCGGCGGCCCGGCGCTGATCCGCGCCGCCGCCAAGAACCACGACTTCGTGACCGTGCTCACGAGCCCGGACCAGTACGCGACCGTGCAGGCTGAGATCGCCGCGAACGGCGGCACCGGCCCGGCGCTGCGCCGCACGCTCGCCGCCGCCGCCTATGCGCGCACCGCCGCCTATGACGCGGCCGTCGCCGCCTGGTTCGCGAGCCATCTCGGCGAAGCCTACCCGGCGCGGCTGACCATTTCCGGCACCCGCCGCCAGCTCCTGCGCTACGGCGAGAACCCGCACCAGACCGCGGCCTTCTATGCCACCGGCAACCGTCCCGGCGTCGCGACCGCGACCCAGGTGCAGGGCAAGGAGCTGTCCTACAACAACCTCAACGACACCGACGCCGCGATCGAGTGCGCCGCCGAGTTCGAAGGGCCCTCCATCGTCATCGTCAAGCACGCGAACCCGTGCGGCGTCGCCTCCGGGCCGAGCCTGCACGAGGCCTGGAAGCTGGCGCTTCGTTGCGATCCCGTCTCGGCCTTCGGCGGCATCGTCGCCGCCAACCGCACGCTCGACGAGGAGACGGCCGCCGCCATCGCCGCCATCTTCACCGAGGTGATCGTGGCCCCGGACGCGACCGCGGGCGCGCGGGCCATCCTGGCGAAGAAGAAGAACCTCCGCCTGCTGCTCACCGGCAGCCTGCCGGACCCGACAACGCCCGGCCTCGCCTATCGCAGCCTCGCCGGAGGCTTCCTCGCGCAGTCGCGCGATACCGGGCATGTGGACAAGGCGGCGCTGAGGACGGTGACGAAGCGCCAGCCGACGGAGCGCGAGATCGCCGACCTGCTGTTCGCCTTCCGCGTCTGCAAGCACGTGAAGTCGAACGCCATCGTCTACGCGAAGGACGGGGCCACGGTGGGCATCGGCGCGGGGCAGATGAGCCGGGTCGACTCAGCGCGCATCGCCGCCTGGAAGGCGCAGGAGGCGGCGAATGCCGCGGGCCTGCCGGAATCGCTCGCGCGCGGCAGTGTGGCCGCCTCGGACGCGTTCTTTCCCTTCGCCGACGGGCTCGAGGCGCTCGCCGCCGCCGGCGCCACCGCGGTGATCCAGCCCGGCGGCTCGCTGCGCGACGCGGAGGTGATCGAGGCGGCGGACCGCGCGGGGCTTGCGATGGTCTTCACCGGCATGCGCCACTTCCGCCACTGACCTCGCGCCGGACGGTCGGAGAAACGTGCGCGTCACCGTGATCGGCGCGGGGATCGTGGGGCTGGCCACCGCCTGGTGGCTGGCGCGCGACGGCCACGCCGTGACGGTGCTCGACGAGGCGGCGGAACCGGGAAGCGGCACGAGCTACGCCAACGGCGCGCAGCTTTCCTACAGCTACGTCGCCCCGCTCGCCGAACCCGGCGTGCTCGGGAGCCTGCCGAAATACTTGCTGGACCGTAACGGACCGCTGCGCTTCGAGCCGCGCGCCGATCCCGCGCAATGGGCCTGGCTGCTGCGCTTCCTCGCCGCCTGCAACGCGGGTGCCGCGGCGCGCGGCACGGCGAGCCTGCTGCGCCTCGCCTTCGCCAGCCGCGACGCGCTGTACGCGATGCTGGCGCAGACGCCGATGCGGTTCGACCACCTGCGCAACGGCAAGCTCGTCGTGCAGTCGAGTGCCGGGGCGATGCGCGCCGCCGAGGCGCAGATGCGCCTGCAGGCGACGCTCGGCTGCGAGCAGCAGGCGCTGACCGCCGGGGAGTGCCTCGCCCTCGAACCGGACCTCGCCTCGATCCGCGACCGGCTCACGGGCGGCATCCTCACGCCGTCCGAGGAGGTGGGCGACTGCCATAAGCTGTGCCTGGAGCTCGCCCGCGTCCTCGCCACGCCGGAATTCGGCACGACACTGCTGCTGGGCACACGGGTGGAGCGGCTGGTGGTGGAGGCCGGGCGGCTGCGCGCGGCGCGCACATCGAAGGGCGATCACGAGGCGGACCTCACGGTTCTTGCCGCCGGCGTCGCCGCGCACGCGCTCGGACGTTCCGCAGGCGTCACGGTCCCGGTGCTGCCGATCCGCGGCTATTCCATCACCGCCCCGCTCCGTGCCAGCAACCGCGGCCCGCGGCACAGCATCACGGATTCCGCGCGCAAGACAGTCTATGCGCCGCTCGGCGGGGCGCTGCGCGTCGCCGGTTTCGCCGAGATCGGCACCAGGGGCCCCACGCCGGGCCGCGTCGAGGCACTGGCCAGGGAGACGGACGCGATCTTCCCCGGCGCCTGCGACACGGGCTCCGGCACCACCTGGACCGGCCTGCGCCCGGCGACGCCCACCTCCCTGCCGGTGATCGGCCCGACCCGCATCCAGGGGCTCGCGCTGAACGCCGGCCAGGGGGCGCTCGGCTTCACGCTCGCCGCGGGCAGCGCGCGCCTGCTCGCCGACCTCGTCGCCGGCCGCGCGCCGGTGGTCGATCCGGTACCGTTTCGTCCCTGAATTTCGGCGCGGCTGGCGCGAATGCGAGGCGGTCGCAGCGTCTTGCGTCGCCCTTGATGCGCGCGTGCTTCGACGGCATCTAGGCGGTCAGTCCTGTTTTCGGACAGTCTCCGGGGAGCCCCGCATGCGCAACTTCGACGAACTGTCCGAGCGCGAGATCCTGGCCCTGGCGATCGCGGGCGAGGAGGAGGACGGGCGCATCTACATGGATTTCGCCGACGGCCTGCGGGAGAACTACCCCGCCTCCGCCCGCGTCTTCACCGAGATGGCGTCGGAGGAGAACGAGCACCGCCGGCGCCTGATCGACCTCTATGTGCAGAAATTCGGCGAGCACATTCCACTGATCCGCCGCCAGGACGTGCGCGGCTTCGTCTCCCGCCGGCCGGTCTGGCAGATCCGTCCGCTGCCGCTCGACAAGGTGCGCGAGCAGGCGGAACTGATGGAACTGGAGACGGCGCGCTTCTATCACCGCGCCGCCGCGCGCAGCACCGACGCCTCGATCCGCAAGCTGCTGGGCGACCTCGCCGCCACCGAGGAATCGCACGAGCACATGGCCGGGAAGCTGGTGGCGGAGAACCTGACGCCGGACGTTCGCCACGCGGAGGACGAGGCGGCGCGGCGCATGTTCGTGCTGCGCGTGATCCAGCCCGGGCTCGCGGGGCTGATGGACGGCTCGGTCTCCACGCTGGCGCCGGTGTTCGCCGCCGCCTTTGCCACCCATTCCTCGCGGGAGGCGTTCCTGGTGGGCCTCGCCGCCACGCTCGGCGCGGGGATCTCCATGGGTTTCGCCGAGGCGCTCTCGGACAACGGCAGCCT
>JAJYFW010000006.1 GCA_021785335.1 Pseudomonadota bacterium | reverse complement strand
GTGAGCCCGGGCCTGGCGGCATAAGGGATCGAGGGTACCGCCAGCGCCAGCATCTGCTGGAGCGGCGAGGCGCCGACCTGCAGGTCGAGCACGCGCCAGGCGTCCGGATCGAGCCCCGCGATCAGCGCGCCGCCGCGGCCCACCCTGAGCACGTGCCGGCCGGCTTCGGTCAGGAAGATACCGGCGCGCACGGTGGATGCGAAACGCGCCCGGCTGAACACGGATGGCAGGCGCCCCTTGCTCTCGATCGCCCAGACGGCGCAACCCGGCGTGAAGCTCGCCAGCAGCGCCTGGACGCCAGGCTCCGGGACGGCATGCGACACGATCGCCCCGTGGCTCGGGATACCCGCCGCGTTCCAGTGTCGCGGCGCTTCTCCGGGATCGGTCGCCGAGAGGTAGTTGGCCAGCCGGAACGGCACGGTGGGCGCGCCGAGGTAGGGAGCGCCCTGGACCTGCATGTGCAGGTGCGGCATCGGCGAACGGCCGGAGTTGCCGACGGCACCGATGCGGGTGCCGATCTCCACGCGCATGCCGAGCGAGACCGCAACGCTTCCCTGCCGCAGATGCGCGAGCGTCGCCCAGCCGCCCTGGTCGAGGCGGATGATCACGTAGTTGCCCCAGTTGTCGGCGTAATTGGCGACACCAAGCGGATTGTCCGGGACGCGGCTTTCGATCCGCTCGACGAAGCCGGCTGCCGGCGCGCTGACGTCGGCGTTCCAGATGGTGGTGGGTTCCTCGGACGTGGTGTGGGCTGTCGGCGCCGGACGCTGGAAATCGAGCGCGTTTCGCCACGGTCCGACATGGCTGAACTCGCCGTCCCAGCCTTGCGAGACCTGCGCGCGGCCGTCGAGCGGCACGACCAGGAAGGGTCCGGGTGGCCCCAGCCGCTGCAACCAGTAGGCCGCGCGCCACCATGCCTCCTCGGGCGGCATTTCGATTGCATGGTTACGCTGGAACAGGGTCTGCTCGCTCGCCTGCGCGAGTGCGTAGATGCCGACCCAGATGGTGAGCAGCGACGCGATCGGC
Organism: Pseudomonadota bacterium; assembly: GCA_021785335.1. Next base: position 12,756 of record JAJYFW010000006.1, on the reverse strand, counting down.
AGGTAGCCGAACGAGCTGTCGGGGAACAGGTGCTGCAGTGCGACTGCGATGATCGCCGCACTCGCGCCGCCAAGCGTCGCGATCAGCAAACTTGCCGGACCGGGCAGGAAAAAGATCGCGCCGAGCCCCATGCCGGCGAGAAAGAAGTTATAGGCGGCCGGCATCCAGTAGTAGACGACGCCAATTTGCGCCAGCGCGAGGGAGACCAGCACGCCGGCGATCCAACCGGCGACGCCGGCGACGAACGCGGCACGCGACCACAGCAGGATGGCGAGTGCCACCACGATGCCGACGCGCGCGGTGGGCAGGAACACCAGCGCGCCGAGGGTTTCGAAGAAGGTCATGATCCAGCCGGAAAGCGTGTCCGGCACCAGCGGCCAGTGGATGGCCAGCACTGCGGTCTCGGTCCAGTGATGAAACGTCGCGAACAGCATCATCGCCGTCACGCAGTAGCCCAGCACGAGCGTCGGCAGCCCCGTCGTCGCCAGCGCCCGCGTGATGGCCGCCGTGAGCACCGCCGCCGTCGCGGCGGAGATGGCGGCAATCACGATCCCGATTTCCACCGGCATGTCGACGGACTCGGTAAGCCAGGACGCCGCGAGCGCCGCCAGCACCGCGTTCGCCTTCAGGCTGCCGTCCACCGGCGAACCATCGCTGACGCGCGCCGCGCGCACGATCGCCTCGGCGATGCCGATACCCAGGAGCGCGAAGGCGGCGTGCGGCAGATCCTGGAAGATCGCCAGCCAGAGCAGCGCGCCGATCCAGGGGTTGGAGATCAGGAACGCGCCGCCGAGCGCCGGCCCCAGGATCATGATCAGCGGGGTCGGAAACCGATCCCCGATGGAAGCCGCGGTTGCGCGCGCGAGCCCGCCCACGGGCGGGTCCCCGCGGCGCGGGCTCGCCGGCCTGGCTGGCTTAGGCGGGGGAAAGATGGGCGGGCAGATGCTCGGCACGCTCGATGTCCTCGAGTTGCTCGCGAGCGCGGATCAGCCGCGGCGTCCCGTCCGGATCGATCAGCACCACGGCCGGGCGATACTGGATGAACTGCATGGACTGAACGACGTTATAGGCCCCCACCGGATGGAGGCTCAGGGCGTCGCCCACTTCCATCGGCGGCAGCGCCACGCGGTCGCGGATGACATCGATCGCCATGCACAACGACCCGTAAAGCCGCGACGGTACCGCCGGCGCCGCCGACGCGCGGGCCGGCATGACCGAATACCGGTACCAGGCCGCGGTGTAGAGAAGGTTGATCCCGGCATCCAGGATGTAGCTTGCCTCCGGCTCGTCGCCCAGGATCGCGCGCTCCTTGTTTGCGCGCGCGACCAGATCAGCGGTCGCACCGGCGTGGGCCAGCGGGCCCTTCACAGCCACGACCCTGGTGAGGAGGTAGCCTGCCTCGTCGATCAGGTGGCGGCCGGTCTCGAGCCGCAGCAGCGGCTGCTGCGCGGCAGGCAGGCCGGCCAGCACATCCGCGATCGCCGCGGCGTAGGCCTCGATCGGCGGAACCTGCGCCTCCGCCGGCCCCGCCATCCCGTGCAGCAGGCTGTTGGACGGAAAGCCGCCACCGAGGTTGAGACAGGGCACCACGTGACCAAGCGTGTCGCTGATGTCCTGGCGCAGCCCCAGCAGCTTGCGCGCCGCGGTACCATAAGCCTGGGGTGCCAGGATGTATGTGCCGATATGCGTGTGCAGCGTGTGCAGCCGAAGCCTCGGGTTGGCGACCACCCGTGCGGCCGCGCGCCCCGCGTCCTGGTTCGCTAGCGCGAAGCCGAACTTGGACCATATCGGCTGCACGCCCGCATCGAGCCAGACGCGCAGCCCGACCGACACGGGCTTCTCCGAACCCGAAACGAGTTCCTCGACCAGCGCCAGCTCATCCCAGTTGTCGATCTGGACCAGCGCCCCCTCGGCAACCGCGCGTTCCAGGATCGGGCGAGGCTTGTAGGGGCCGTTGAAGACGATCTCGTCGCCGGCAAAGCCGAGCCGGCGCGCCTTCTCGTATTCGAAATCCGAAACGACCTCGGCGATCCAACCCTCCTGCCGGAACGCCTGGCAGATCGCGTCCAGGTAATTGGTCTTGAAGGACCAGGCAAAGCTGGTGCGCGGGTAGCGGCTCTCGAACGCCTCATGGGCCCGGCGCGCGTGGCCGCGCAGGGTTCGTTCGGAAAAAACGAAGAGGAGCGAACCGAACTCCGCCAGCAGCGCCGGGACGGAGACCCCGTCGATCTCGCCGAGGGAGCGCCCGCGTGAGCCAAACGCATAGACATTGCGCTCCGCCGCCGCCCGCGAGCCCGAGCTGCCGAGTTCCTCGCTGATCGCCGGTTGCGTGTATCCGAAGTTCATCGCTCGATCCCCTCATTCCCCGCCTGTCAGTCCCCGGTCCGCGCGACGCTGGTCGCTGCGGGGGCCGTCTTGACGCCGCGCGCGCCGGTGGTGACGAGTTCCGCCACCTCCGCGATATCGGCGACCAGGTCGGTGCTGTGACGAATGAACATCCGGCCCGGCGCGCAGACCGCGAGCGGCACGGGCCCCGCGCCGAGCAGGCTGCGCAAAAGCCGGGCGGGCAGGTTGCACGAGATCTGCGAGGGAAAATCGACCCACGCGGGAAAGCGCGGGTTCATTTCGAACAGGGCATGCGGGTGGCCCGGAGATTTGACGAACTCCAGTTCGAACGGCCCGTTCCAGCGCAGGCGGGCGATGACGCGCTGCGCCAGCGCGTCGAGCTTCGGGTCGGCGACCACGACCCCAGCGAAGCCCTTCCCGGCGGACGTCCGCAGCAGCTTGCGAATGCTGCAGGACCCAACGATCCGGCCCTGCCCATCGCCAAGCCCGACGACGTCGTATTCCTCGCCATAGAGCGGCTCCTGAACCAGGACCGGGCCGCCCCAATCCGCCGCGATATGGGTGTAGGCTTCCACGAGCTCCGGCCGTGAACGCGCCCGGTGCGCCGCGTAAAGGCGTCCCTTCACATACACCGGATAACCCAGCGCCTCGGCCTGTACCGCGAGTGTCTCCGCGTCGCTGGCGCAAAACGTGCGCGGCGTCTGGATGCCGAGCCCACGGCAGAATTCCGGCAGGTTCACCTTGTTGCGCGCGTCAAGCGATTCCTTGCTCGGCAGAAGGCAGGCGATCGATCGTTTGGCGAGTTCCGGCGCGAGGACGATCAGGTTGTCCAACTCGGAGTCGAGGCAGGGGATCAGGCAGTCGATCCGCTCGTATTTCAGGATCTCGTCCAGGCGTTCAAGCAACGCATCGGGACCGGCACCCGGATAGGGAAGGAGAAAGGCCGCATCGGGCCGGCTGGCGTCGCGGCTGAACAGTGCGCTCTCCAGCGGGTCGTAGCAGAGTCCGACGATGCGCAGATCAGGGTGCTGGCGACGCAGGCTCACGCCGACCGCGGCGCCCGGCTGGGGGTTCTCGCCTCGGTGCATGCCGGTGAGCGCGACCGTCGTCATGGGAAATACCCGGGGCTCTCTAGGCTGCCAGCTCGTTGAACGGCTCGATCCGTTGCATATCTTTTACGAACCTGCTTGCATCCCGCGCCGCGGTGGCCCGGTCGATGTGGTATTCGGATTCAAGAAGGTCCGCGAGCCTGTCCGGACCAACGCCGCGCTCGAGCGCCCGCAACATGAAACTCGCGGTCGGGGTGACCCGGTAGAACCGGCCGGATTCCGTGTCGAACACAAACCGATCGCCGTAGAAGCGCAGCGCCGATGCCTTGTTGCTGCCTCCCGCGGCGTCGCCCAGGGCCCGCAACTTCGATCCATCGGTTCTGCCCACCGCGGTCTCTCCTTTCGGCCGAAATCATTTGCCACAAAACAGGCAAAGGATCATTGACCTATATCATCAACGCGCTGCGTGCGGATTTTCGATGCAGCGCGAGTGGTGAATCCAACGCAACAGGTTGGTCTAGTTTTCCTGTATTCCACAGGTCTTTCCACAGGCCTTCCGTGGTCTTTCCACAGGCCTTCCGTGCTCGCGGCGTCGGTCGTCGAACACGCGCCCGCGGGCCTGCTGCTCGTCGCTGCCCACTCGGTCCGGCCAGAGACCTGGCTTTCCGAACCGCCGGTCCGAGCGGCGCCGGGACGGGACCGGCAGGATCAACCGGCGCGCATCGTTCTCCCACGCAATCAGCAAGTTCCGGGCAACGGAATCTTGATATGGATCAATGTCCCGTACTCCCGCAGCGATTATCTGGAAACCAGGCTTGCTGATGCCTGTTCGCGGAAGGTGGCTGGGGCGTGATGCCATGGAGCGCAACACGTGAAACGGGGCCAACTCCGCCGCGCACGACCCCGGCGACCGGCGGATGATCAGACTCCTGAAGCGATTCTGGCCGACCCGCCCGGAACGCGACGCGCTCGGGCGCTTTTACCTGGCCTCAGGCCTCGCCGCGCTGTTCAATCTCAGCTGGCCGTTTCAGTTCGCCTACCTGTTCATGGTGATGGAGCGGCCGGAATGGGCCGTTTTCCCACTCCTGCTGCAATCCGGCACGTTGCTGGTGATGAACATCCCGACCGGCGCCTTTGCCGATCGATGGGGACGGAAGCTCTCGGTCATTCTGGGTATGCTGGTGAGTGCGGCCGCGCTCACCGTCGTTCCACTTGCCGTCTCCGAACAGGGCCGCATCCAGCTCGTCGCGGTGTCATCGTGCTTCGCCGTCTGGGGGCTTGGCCAGGCTTTCACATACGGAGCCCAGGACGCCTGGGTCGTCGACAACCTGCGTCACATCGGGCGGCGGGATATGGCGGACAACTATTTCGCGCGGATCAGTTCGTTCCAGTCCCTCGGTGCGGCGGGCGCGGGCTTGCTCGCCCTGCTGTTGCTTCTCACCGTGGAGGTCGACCGGGCGGTTCTCAACCTGCTCTGGATCATCACCGCCGTGGGCATCCTGCTGGGGGCAGCGATCGCCATCTCGATTCCGGAGCAACGGTCGGCGCCCAATCCGGATACGGACGGAACCGCGAGCGGCCTTTCCCTGCAGGACCTGCTTGCCGGCTTCAAGGTCATTCTGAGAAGCAAGCCCTTGCTGCTGCTGGCCATCGCGATGTTGATCGCCTCCTTCCCGGAAGCGGCGGCCGACGACGCGTTCGACATGTCGCTCATCACCAAGGGAATGAACGCCACTGCCTTCGCGCCGCTCGGCATCCTCAACAACCTGGTCGGCGTCACCGCGCCGCTGGCCGGCATGCTGCTCCTCCGGCGGATCGGTGCAACCTGGGTCCTGTCGGTCTTTCTGATCGTGCCAGCAGCGCTCGTCTCCATCCTGTTCTTTCTGCCAACCCTGCCAGTGGTGGTGGGCCTCTACGTTACGCTCGACTTTGCTGACCATGTTTGGGACCCCGTCGCAAACGCCCATCTCCAGGACCTTATCGAATCCGAGAAGCGCGCGACGGTCACATCGACAGTTCATCACCTCGGCGGAATCGTCGAGCTTCTCGGCATCGGCATGCTGACGGTTCTGCTCGGCGAGCACAGCAAGGCGTTGCACGAGGCGATCCCCGACATCGTCTCGGCCTTCTCCGGCGAAAAGGTCAACATTCCCGCCGCGCCGATGACGGCGCTCGGAGTGTCGGTTCCGGATCTCGCCATCGTGCTGTTTGCCTATTCGGGATTGGCGACACTGCCTTTCCTTCTCGCGAAGGCGCATCGCCAGACATCCCGTCCTCGCGACGCCGGGGCGGGGCGCAGCATGTACGGAGAGGCACCATGAGACCCGAGATCGCCACCCGCCTGCTTCACGAGCCCACGCTGCGGACACCCGCCTTCGTGATCGACACCGCCACGCTCCGGGCGGATGCGCTCACCGTGCAGCAGGCAGCCGAGACCGCCGGCGCGACGCCGCTCTTCGCCCTGAAGTCGTTCTCGATTCTCAACGGCCTGCGCATCATCGCCGAGGCTGTCGATGGGTTCGCCGCCAGTTCGCTGTTCGAGGCGCGTCTCGCCCGGCATGTGCTGGCGGCAACGCAAACCGTGCATGTCACGACGCCGGGACTCCTGCCTCGCGAGCTCGGTACGCTCTTCGACATCGCCGACTACATCAGCTTCAACTCGCTTTCGCAATGGCAACGCGGCGCCGGCCTCGCCGCCGCCAGGGCGAAGTGCGGCCTGAGGATCAATCCCGCCCTCTCCTTCGTCGCCGACCCTCGCTACGATCCCTGCCGGCGACATTCCAAGCTCGGCGTCCCGGTTCCGCAACTCGAGAGTCTGCTCGGAACCTCGGCCGATGCCCTCAACGGAATCACCGGCCTTCATTTCCACACCAACTGCGACAGCGAGGATCTCGCCCCGCTGCGAACCACCGTCGAGGCGCTGCTCGGAAGCTTCAGCGCGCTCTGGCCGCGGATCGAATGGGTCAATCTCGGCGGCGGCTACCTGTTTGCCGACCCCGCGCATCCGGAGGCGCTGGCCGAGGCCGTGGCGGCGATCCGGGCGCGCGGACCGCGCAAGGTGTTCATCGAACCCGGCGCCGGGATCGCACGGCGCGCCGGCAGCTTCGTCGCCTCTGTCCTCGACCTCTTCGACAGCGGAGGCAGGCAGATTGCGGTGCTGGATACGGGCATCACCCACATGCCGGAAGTCTTCGAATACCAGTTCGAGCCCTACGTCCTGGGCGACACGCAGGAAGGCGAATATGTCTACCTGCTCGCCGGACCTGCCTGCCTCGCGGGCGACATTCTCGGCGAGTACGCATTCGCCGAGCCGCTTCGCACGGGTGATCGCCTTATTTTTCCCGACATGGGCGCCTATTCGATGGTGAAGGCGAACATGTTCAACGGCATCAACCTCCCCGACATCTACGAAATCGACGGGACAGGCGAGATCCGCCTCGTAAAACGATTCACATACGGTGACTTTGCCGTGCTTTGTGGAGCAAGCGATGCTGAAAATCCGTGAGGAACAGCTCAATGTCCCGCTCGTTGCCAATCACGCGGGGCTCCTAGCCCATCTTCGCCAGGCGATCACGCGGCATGTGGGGAGCGAGTTGGTGCCGATACGGCTGGCGGTCACTCGCACGGCGGAATCCTATGAGTGCGAACTCGGCGTGGTTTCAGGCCTGTCCGAAGCCGCGCGTCTCAGGATGCCATCGATCTTCGCGTTCGAGCGGCGAACCTGCGAGAACACATCCTCGTTCAACACCGTCCTCCTGGTCCCCACGGGTATCGGCTGCACGATCGGCGGGCATGCGGGCGACGCGAGCCCGGTTGCCCGCCTGATGGCTTCCGCCTGCGATACGCTGATCACGCACCCGAACGTGGTCAACGGAGCGGACATCAATGACCTGCCCGAAAACGGACTTTACGTCGAGGGCAGTGTGATCAGCCGCCTGATGCTGGGCACGATCGCACTTCAGCCGGTGCGCTCGAACCGCGTCCTGACGATCATCGACGAGCACCCGCACGCAATGTTCAGCGACGCGGCGATCAACGCGGTGAGCGCGGCGCGAGCATCCTACGGGTTGAACTGCCCGGCCGTCATCCGGCTCAACCCGCCGGCCAGTCTGAAGAGCGAGTATGCGCCATCGGGACGCGCCGTGGGTCTTGTAGACCGTCTCGATGGTCTTGTTGATGTCCTGCAACGATATCAGGGCCAATACGACGCCGTTGCCCTATCGACCCAGGTCGATACCCCCGCCAGCTATCATGTCGACTACTACACGGCGCGCGGAGAAATGATCAATCCGTGGGGCGGCGTCGAGGCGATGCTGACCCATTTCCTCTCCTCGACCTATGGCATCCCCGCCGCGCACTCGCCCATGCCCCCTTCCGCGGAGATCGCCAACCTCGAGCTCGGCCAGGTGGACCCGAGGATGGCCGCGGAGGTCATATCCGCCACCTACTTCATGTGCGTGCTGAGAGGCTTGCAGCGCGCGCCGCGGGTGGTTGAGGGCGGCACTCCGCGCCCCGGGCTGCTTACCGCCTCCGACATCTCGTGCCTGGTGATTCCCGACGGCTGCGTCGGCCTGCCAACGCTGGCCGCGCTGGAACAGGGAATCCCGGTCATCGCGGTCCGCGAAAACAACAACATCATGCGCAACGACCTGGCGGCACTGCCCTGGCACCCCGGGCAGTTCCATGCGGTCGACAATTACTGGGAGGCGGTCGGCGTGCTTTCAGCGCTCAGGAGCGGGATCGATCCGGCCTCGGTGCGCCGTCCGCTCGCGAGCACCAGGGAGGTCCGGTACGGCACCGTATAACAACTCGCGCGACCGGCAGCCGCATCGCCATCGCCGCCCGACCTAGATTTCCCATAACCCATTGAAAAACCATGGCGTCCCGTAGGGGATTCGAACCCCTGTTACCGCCGTGAGAGGGCGGTGTCCTGGGCCTCTAGACGAACGGGACGAGGCATGTCGGAGAGGCGCTCCTACGGCAAGGCTCCCGAGGGATCAATCCCCCCTCCACGCAGACGCGCCATCGCGCCCGCGCCGGCGCCTTCCCAGGATGGGGCCGCGATTCGCCGCCGCCAACCGCCAAATTATGTTGATTCCCCGTATCCGTCACGTTATGTGAACGTTGTCCGGCTGGGGTGTCTCCGGGCAGAAAAACGACTCGCCGCGGCCGCTAGACTGGCCCGTCGGGTACCCGATCCAGGAAGGAGACCCCATGCAGCCCACAGTGTCGCCGCATCGCTCGAAACTGTCCCGCATCCTCGGCGAAACCGCGCCCGCGCGCGTCATCCGCCAAGTCGTCCGCTCACCCGAATACGGCGTCCTTTATTCCGGCATCGCCTTCTGGGTCATCGCCGGCACCGTCGGCATCGGCCGTCCGCTCTTCGCCATCCTCACCCACGGCTGAACCGCCAACGCCTGGTCAGCAGGGCGCCGCGTCGTCCGTCCGCCGGACGACGCGCCTCACCGCGCCAGCGCGATCCGCCCGACAACGCGCAACGCGCCGTCGAGCAGCACCACCCGGTCCGGCCCGCCGCCCACGAGCGTCACCGCGAGCCCCTTCCCATCGGCGGTCACGCCCACGATATGCGTCCCCGCCGGCTCGTCGAGCACCACGCTCGGCGGAACCCTTCCGGTGGGAACCGTCACCGCCGGCACCTGTGCCGCGGGCACCCCGCCGAGATGCGAATGCGTCACGCGCTGCACGATCGCCACCACCAGCGCGCCGGTGCCGACGACAATGACCACGCCCATCGCCACCACCGCCACCTTCAACGCCCGCAATGCCCCCGGACTCATGCTCGCCTCCCGCTCATCCTCGCCTCCCACGCCGTCTCGCCGTAATGAAGCGCGCATGTCGGGTAATTCGCCGCCCCGCGCAATCGGCCCCCTCGTCGCGACCGCGGAGGAGGCCGGCACGCGCGTCGACCGTTTCCTCGCGGAACACGCGGGCCTCACCCGCACCCGCGTCCAGGCCCTGATCGAATCCGGCCACGCGACGGAGGACGGCAAGCCCCTCACCCGCCCCTCCACCGCCGTGCGCGCCGGCGCCGGCTACCGCCTCGCCCTGCCGCCGCCCGCCCCCTCGCGCCCGCCGCCGCAGGCGATGGACCTCGCGATCCTGTTCGAGGACCGCGACCTCATCGTGCTCGACAAGCAAGCGGGCCTCGTGGTCCACCCCGCCCCCGGCAACGAGGCCGGCACGCTGGTCAACGCCCTCCTCGCCCATTGCGGCGACGATTTCGCCGGCATCGGCGACGAGCGCCGGCCCGGCATCGTCCACCGGCTGGACAAGGACACATCCGGCGTCATGGTCGTCGCCAAGACGGAACTGGCGATGAACAGGCTCGCCGCCGCCTTCGCCGCCCGCGACCTCACCCGAACCTACCTCGCCATCGCCTGGGGAGCCCCCGCGCCAGCATCCGGCACCATCGAGGCCCCGGTCGGCCGCGACCCGCGCGAGCGCAAGCGCATGGCCGTGGTCGCCCGCGGCAAGCCGGCCATCACCCACTACCGCACCCTCGCCGCCCACGGCCTCGCCGCCAGCCTGCTGGAATGCCGGCTGGCTACCGGCCGCACGCACCAGATCCGCGTCCACCTCGCCCATCGCGGCCACCCGCTGGTCGGCGACCCGGTCTACCTGCGCCGCATCCCCGCCTCGGCGCGCGGGCTGGATCGCGTCCTGCGCAACCTTCTCCTCGACTTCCCCCGCCAGGCGCTGCATGCCGCGAGCCTCGGCTTCGCGCACCCCAGGACAGGCGAAAACCTGGCCTTTTCCGCGCCTCCGCCGGCCGATCTCCAGGCCCTGCTCGACGCCCTCGCCCTCTCCCCGAGTTAATCCCGACGTCATTAGTCCTGATTATTGACGCCGGCGTCCCCGGCATCGTAATCTTCGCCGCGCGGGGGCGACCGGTGCACGCCCCGCCTTCCGTCCGGAGGTCGTTGCCAGGGTGGGGCGGCGTCCGGGACGAACGGACCCTGATGCACCGTGGGGTGCCACCCCAAGCGGTTTCCCGCCGCATCCATCGTCGGCCCATACCGGGCGGCGAGGAGCGGAAAGCGGGGAACCGGACGAAAGGAGCCCGGACCATGGCCTCTGGCGTCATTTCCATCGCCCCCGAGGGCAATCTGCAGCGGTATCTCCAGGAGATCCGCAAGTTCCCGATGCTGACTCCGGAGGAGGAGCTGGCGCTCTCCCACAAGTGGCGCGACGAGCACGACATGGAGGCGGCCAACCGCCTCGTGACCTCGCATCTGCGCCTGGTCGCCAAGATCGCGATGGGCTACCGCGGCTACGGCCTGCCTCTCGGCGAGCTGATCTCCGAGGGCAATGTCGGCATGATGCAGGCGGTCAAGCGCTTCGACCCGGACCGCGGCTTCCGCCTCGCCACCTACGCCATGTGGTGGATCCGCGCCGCCATCCAGGAATACATCCTGCACTCCTGGTCGCTGGTGAAGATGGGCACCACCGCGGCGCAGAAGAAGCTGTTCTTCAACCTCCGCCGCCTCAAGGGCCAGATGCAGGCGATCGAGGAGGGTGACCTCCAGCCCGAGCAGGTCGCTTCCATCGCCAAGACCCTCGGCGTGCCGGAGGCGGACGTCGTCAGCATGAACCGCCGCCTCGCCGCCCCGGACAACAGCCTCAACGCCCCCCTGCGCGCCGACAGCGAGGGCGAGTGGCAGGATTGGCTGGTGGACGACAGCGAATCGCAGGAAGAGGCGATGGCCGAGCACGAGGAGCTTACGGGCCGCAAGGCCCTGCTCGCCAACGCGCTCAAGACGCTGAACGACCGCGAGCGCCACATCCTCATCGAGCGCCGCCTCAAGGAGAACCCGACGACGCTGGAGGACCTGTCGCAGCAATACGACATCTCCCGCGAGCGGGTGCGCCAGATCGAGGTCCGCGCCTTCGAGAAGCTGCAGAAGGCGATGCACGCCCAGGTGCTGGAGCAGCGCCGCGCCGTCGCCGCCCACACGGCGGCGCACCGGGCCGCCCACGCGACGGAACACGGCACGGGTCACATCCCCGCCTGAACCGCCTCCGCCCGCCTTCCGGGCCGCGCTCAGTCGCCGGCCCGGGGGCGGGCGGCGTGCCGCTCCTCCGGCGCCGCGATCGCGCCCTGATGTCCCGCCATCCCGGACATACGTCCAATCTGGCGAACCGCGGTTAGCGCGCCGTCAGCGAGGCTTGCGCCGCACCCCGCGCCATGGATTGCTCGCCGCCTCACCCGCCGGAGCCCCGATGTCCTGGACCCACGCGCTCGCCTTCGCCACCGCCTCGGAGGTGCTGCTCCTGATCCCCGGCCCCACGGTGCTGCTGGTGATCTCCTACGCGCTCGCGCACGGCCGCCGCGCAGCCGCCGCGATGGTCGCGGGCGTCGCCCTCGGCGACCTCACCTCCATCACCGCGTCACTGCTCGGCCTCGGCGCATTGCTGTCCGCTTCCGCCACGGTCTTCACCGTGCTGCGCTGGATCGGCGGCGCCTACCTCGTCTGGCTCGGCATAAAACTCTGGCGCGCGCCCGTCGCCGAAACGCCCGAAGCCGCCTCGCCGGACGCGCCGCCCGTGCGCATGGCCGCCCACGCCTATGCCGTCACCGCGCTCAACCCGAAGAGCATCACCTTCTTCGTCGCCTTCGTGCCGCAGTTCCTGGTTCCTGCGCGCGCCTTCGCGCCCCAGGCCATCGCCATCGTCGCGATCTTCGTCGGCCTCGCCGCGGTCAACGCCGGCCTCTACGCGCTCCTCGCCGCGCACGCCCGCGCCCGCCTGCGCGAGCGCCGCCTCCGCCTGCTGATGAACCGCGCCGGCGGCACCCTGCTCGCCGGCGCCGGCCTGCTCGCGATTGGCCTCGCCCGTTCCTAGCCCTCGAACGGGTCCCGCACCACGATCGTGTCCTCCCGCTCCGGCCCGGTCGTGAGCAGGATCACCGGCGCGCCCACCAGTTCCTCGATCCGCCGCACATACTTCACCGCCTGCGCCGGCAGATCGGCCCAGCTTCGCGCCCCCGCCGAGGACCCGCTCCACCCCTCGATGGTCTCGAACACCGGCTCCGCCGCCGCCTGCGCCGCCGGGGACGCCGGCAGCCGCGATATCGTCTTGCCATCGAGACGATACCCGATACCGATCTTCAGCTCAGACAACCCGTCCAGCACATCGAGCTTGGTCAGCACGATTCCCTGGATGCCGCCCACCGTGACCGCCTGGCGCACCATCGTCGCGTCGAACCACCCGCAGCGCCGCCGCCGCCCCGTCACCGTCCCGAACTCCCGCCCGCGGTCGCCGATCATCTGCCCCGTCGCGTCCAGCAACTCGGTCGGAAACGGTCCGGATCCCACGCGCGTCGTGTACGCCTTGGCGATCC
>JAJYFW010000329.1 GCA_021785335.1 Pseudomonadota bacterium | reverse complement strand
GTGGCGGAGGGCGAGGTGGTGGAGGGCAAGGCGATCGCGGGCGTGCTCGCCAACCCCGCGGCGCTGCGCGGCGTTGCGATCTTCGCGCGCGTGAGCCCGGCGGAGAAGCTGGCGCTGGTGCGCGCCTGCCAGGAAGCGGGCGAGGTCGTCGCGATGACCGGCGACGGCGTGAACGACGCGCCGGCGCTGCGCCAGGCGGATATCGGCGTCGCGATGGGGCTGCGCGGCACCGACGTGGCGCGCGAGGCGGCGGCGATGGTCCTGCTCGACGACGCCTTCCCCACCATCGTCAAGGCCATCCGCCAGGGCCGCGTCATCTTCGCCAACATCCGCCGTTTTGTCGCCTACCTGCTGTCGTGCAACCTCTCCGAGGTGATGGTGGTGGGCGCCGCCGTGCTGACGGGGCTGCCGCTGCCGCTGCTGCCGTTGCAGATCCTCTACCTCAACCTCGTCACCGATGTGTTTCCCGCCTTCGCGCTGGCGATGGGCGAGGGCGAGGCCGGCATCCTCGCGCGGCCGCCGCGCGACCCGAGGGAGCCGCTCGTGGGCCGCGCGCAGTGGCTGGCGATCGTGGCGCAGGGCGTGGCCCTCACCGCCGCCACCTTCGCGGCCCTCGCCGTGGCGCGCCGGCTCGGGCTCGACGCGCGGCAGTCCGTGACGGTGACGTTCCTCACCCTCGCCTTCGCGCAACTCTGGCACGCCTTCGACATGCACGATTTCCGCGCCGGGTTCCTCGTCAACGAGATGACGCGCAACGCCTGGCTGTGGGCCGCGACCGCGCTGTGCGCGGCGCTGCTGGCGGTGCCGCCCTACCTGCCGCCGGCCGCGCAGTTGCTGGATGTGGCGCCGCTCTCGGGGCCGATGTGGGCGACGGTGCTGGCGTGCAGCCTGGCGCCGCTCGCCGCGACGCAGGCGGTCATGACGATCGCCGCCCGCAGGCTGGGGATGCGCCATGGCGCCTAGCCTGCTGCCCTGGCTGCACCTCGCCATCTGCGTCGGGCTGATCGGCGTCGCCGGTCCCGTCCTCGTCCGGTATGGCGATGCCATCGCGGAGCTGACCGGGCTTTCGCGCTCGTGGATCGGTCTCGTGCTGGTCGCGGCGGCCACGTCGCTGCCGGAGCTTTTCACCGGCGTGAGCGCCGTCACGGTCGCGGGCACGCCCAACATCGCGGTCGGCGATGCGCTCGGCAGCTGCGTCTTCAACCTCGTGATGCTGGTGCTGCTCGATGAGCTGAGCCGCGGCGAGCCGATGTACCGGCGCATCGACCAGGGGCACATCCTCACTGCCGCCTTCGGCGTGATCCTCATCGGCACGGTCGGCGCCTTCCTGCTGCTCAGCCAGGAAGCGCTCGTCTTTCCGATCCTGCACGTCGGCGCCTCCACGCCGTTGATCATCGCGATCTACCTGGTCGCGATGCGGGCGGCCTTCGTCTATGAGCGGCGCGCGCACCCGCGGGCGGCCTCGGGCAAGGGCGAAGCCACGATCACCCTGCGTGCCGCGGCACTGCGCTATGCCGCCGCGGCGATCGTGATCGCCATCGCCGGGTCGTGGCTGCCCTTCGTCGGCGGGGAGATCGCCACGACGATGGGCTGGAAGACGACCTTTGTCGGCACGCTGCTGATCGCCGGCACGACCTCGGTCCCGGAGCTGGTGGTGACCGTCAGCGCGTTGCGCCGCGGCGCCGAGGACATGGCCATCGGCAGCCTGCTCGGCAGCAACCTGTTCGACATCCTCATCGTGGCCATCGACGATCTTGCCTATCGCAAGGGCCCGCTCCTGCTCGCGGTGTCGCCGGCGAACGCCATCACGGCCTTCGCCGGCGCGATCATGTCCGGCATCTTCATCGTCGCCATGCTGTTCAAGCCGCAGACGCGCCTGGGCGGCACGATCGGCTGGGTCAGCCTCTCGCTGCTCGTCGTCTACCTGTTCAGCGCCTATTCGATCTTCCTGCTGGGCCATTGAGCAGGGCCGGCGTCGCGCCCGAGCAGGGCGAGCGGAACGAGCGCCGCCGCCTGCGTGGCCACGGTGAAGCCGGCGACCGCCGGGAACGACGTGCTGTAGAGCTCGCCGATGATCGTCGAGCCCGCGAGCCATGCGAGGCCGTAGATCGCGGTGAACACGCCGTAGCCGGTGCCGCGCATCGTCGCCGGAACGAGGTCGGCGACGGCGGCGCGCATCGTGGATTCGTGAATTCCCATGACCGTGCCCCAGGCGATCGCCCCGGCCCAGACGAGCGGCGGCGCATTGGAGAACGACAGGAACGGAACCGTCGCCGTGAGCGGCAGCGCCACGGCGAGGCCGCGCAGGCCGACGAGGTCATAGAGGTAGCCGGAGCCCAGCGCCGCCAGCGCGTCCACGCCCATCGCGGCGGCGAAGGTGACGGGGATCCACGCCGGCGCGATCACGTGGCTCGCTTCCTGGTGGTAGGCGAGCACCGCGAAGGTCGGGAAGCCGAGCATCGAGAGCGCGGAGAAGACGGCATAGAGCCAGAAGCGCCGCGGCAGCGCCGCGAGCCCGTCGCCCGCCGGCGCGGCTTCCTCCCGGCGCGCCGGCTCGTAGGCCGCCGGCTTCGGCACGGCGCGGCGCAGCCAGGCGAGCATCAGCAAGGTCAGCGCGCCGGGGACGGCAAGGACGGCGAAGCCGGCGCGGTAGCCGGACAGCGCGATCATGCCGGCAACGAGCAGCGGGCCGACCACGGCGCCCACCTGGTCGAGCGCCTCGTGGATCGCGAAGCCGAGGCCGCGCCCCATCTCCACGGTCGCCTGCGCCAGCATCGTGTCGCGCGCCGGCGTGCGCACCGCCTTGCCGAACCGCTCGGCGACGATGAGTGCCGCGGCCTGCCAGAAGGCCTGCGCGGCGCCGACCAGCGGCACGGCGATGACGGTCATCGCGTAGCCGGCGATCGACAGCGCCCAGTAGCGGTGCGTGCGGTCCGCGAGCCGGCCGGTCACGAGGCGGAACACCAGCGCCACCGCCTCGCCGAGCCCGGCGACGAAGCCCACCATCGCCGCCGAGGCGCCGAACAGCGCGAGGTAGGGCCCGGTGATTGCCCGCGCGCCCTCGTAGACCATGTCCGCGAGCATGCTGACGACGCCGAACGCGAGCACGAAGCCCGCGGGCGAGAGCCGGTTGGGGGCGAAGGAGCGTGGCTCGCCATCCGGCGTCATGCGCCCGTTCCCGGCGTTTCTCGCGGCGGCGCCGCGGGCCGGGGCGCCGGTGGCGAACCATCGTTCATGCTGTGACGCTACCGGCAAAACCGGGACGCCGCTACCGACCGCAGTAGCGCCTCACGCCCGTTTGCCCGCCACTCCCACTCTATTGTTCCGCGATGCGCTAAGTAGTCGTTTTATATGAACAATTCTATCCCGGTCCGGCCGTCTTCCCGGCGCTGACGCCGTCAAAGGTCCGAGCTCCTGATTTCGCTCGGGATATTCGCCTTGCGTCGAAAACCTGCTGTCGGCTGCGCTCGCAACCTTTCGCCACTTCCGCGCGTGTCCCGCGTTGGACATCATGGGAATGGAGCCCACGAGCCCAGAGACAACTCCCGTCAGGTTGCCAGCACGATCCTGAAACGCGTTCTTCCGGGAACCATCGTGACCCCGATCTTGCCTGGAGGTCCAGCTGTGGCCGTGGAAGAGCCTGCGCTGCTACCGGTTGTTGGACCACCCGAGGTTAGAGTTTTCGGGCTCCTTCCGGCAGCGGATTGGTTGCGTTGCCGGGAGTCATGAAGG
>JAJYFW010000328.1 GCA_021785335.1 Pseudomonadota bacterium | reverse complement strand
GGCTTGCGCTACCTCCGCGCGCTCACGGCCGCTGTGTGCGGGCGTGGTGGAATTGGCAGACACGCCAGATTAGGTTCTGGTGGCGCAAGCCGTGGGGGTTCAAGTCCCTCCGCCCGCACCACCGGCCGGTTTCCGTCTGGCTCACCGGGTTACGAGGATCGTCCCTCCCATGCAGGTCATTGAGACGCTCTCCGACGGGCTGAAGCGCGCCTTTACGGTCGTGGTGCCGGCCGCGGATTTCGAGGGGCGGCGCGCCCGCCGCATCGCCGAGCTCGGCAGGACGCTGCAACTGCCCGGCTTCCGGCCCGGCAAGGTGCCGCCTGCGGTGGTGAAGCAGCGCTTCGGCCCGGCGGTGCATGCCGAGGTGCTGGAGGAGAGCGTCAACGAGGCGACGCAACAGGTGCTGAGCGAGCGCAAGCTGCGCTCTGCCGGCCAGCCGCGCGTCGAGGTGGTAACGCTGCCGGAGGTGCGGGCTGCGGACAAGGACCTGGAATTCAAGGTCGAGCTGGAGCTGCTGCCCGAAATCGCGCTGCCCGACCTCGCCGGGATCAGCCTGACGCGGCTGAGGGCCGCGCCGGCGGCCGAGGTGATCGACCGCGCGCTCGGCGAACTGGCCCGCCGCCAGCGCAAGCTGGAGGACGTGGCGGAGCCGCGGCCGGCCGAGACGGGCGACATGCTGACGCTCGATTACGAGGGCAAGGTGGACGGCGCGCCGTTCCCGGGCGGCGCCGCGAAGGGCGTGGACGTCGAGGTGGCCGGGCCGGGCTTCATCCCGGGTTTCACCGAACAGCTCGTCGGCCTTGCGCCGGGGGAAAGCCGGCAGCTGCAGGTGACGTTCCCCGAGGAGTACGGGTCCAGGGACGTGGCCGGCAAGGCAGCCACGTTCGACGTGACCGTGCATGCGCTCAAGCGCGCCATCGTGCCGGCGGTGGACGAGGCGCTGGCCGAGACGCTCGGCTTCGAGGGCGGTCTCGCGGAGGTGCGGGACGCGATCGGGGCGCAGATGCAGCGCGAATACGACCAGATGTCGCGCCTGCGGCTGAAGCGGCAGCTGCTGGATATCCTCGCCGAAAAGGCGGATTTCCCGGTGCCGCAGGGCATGGTGGAGGCGGAATTCAGCCAGATCTGGCAGCGCGTGGAGGCTGATCGGACTGCCGGGCGCCTCGATGACGACGACAAGGGCAAGGACGAGGCGACGCTGAAAGCCGAATACCGCGCCATCGCCGAGCGCCGGGTGCGGCTCGGGCTGATGCTCGCCGAGATCGGGCGGGCCGGCGGCGTCAGCGTGGGCGACAACGAGATGATGCGGGCGATGCGCGAGGAAGCGATGCGCTACCCCGGCCAGGAGCAGAAGGTGCTGGAGTTCTTCCGCAAGAACCCGCAGGCCGTGGAGTCGTTGCGGGCACCGCTGTTCGAGGAAAAGGTGGTGGACCACATCCTCGAAAAGGCGCAGGTGACGGAGCAGAGCGTCACCGCCGAGGAACTGGCCCGCGACCCTGCCCTGCCGCCCGCGATCGCCGCCGCGGCGGGCGCGGAGTCCGAGGCGGCGGCCGGGCCGGCGGCGGAAGCGGCGAGCTGAGCGACCGGGCTGGACCCGCGGCCGGCGGCGCCCATCTATGGATCGGATACGCGCAGACGCGGCCGGCGGCGCGGATGCGGCCGGCAGGTGGGAAGGACAGAGGATGAGGGATCGCGACCCGGTCGAGATCTACGACAACGCGCTGGTGCCGATGGTGGTCGAGCAGACCGCCCGCGGCGAACGGGCCTACGATATCTATTCGCGGCTGCTCAAGGAGCGCATCGTGTTCCTCACCGGGCCGGTCTACGACCAGGTGAGCGCGCTGCTGTGTGCGCAGCTGCTGTTCCTGGAAAGCGAGAATCCCACCAAGGACATCGCCTTCTACATCAACAGCCCGGGCGGCGTGGTCTCCGCCGGTCTGGCGATCTACGATACCATGCAGTACATCCGCAGCCCGGTCAGCACGGTCTGCATCGGCCAGGCGGCCAGCATGGGCAGCCTGTTGCTGGCGGCCGGCGCCAAGGGCAAGCGCTTCGCGCTGCCCAACGCCCGTGTGATGGTGCATCAGCCCTCCGGCGGCGCCCAGGGCCAGGCGGCCGACATCGAGATCCAGGCGCGCGAGATCCTGCACCTGCGCGGGCGGCTGAACGGGATCTACCAGCGCCATACCGGCCAGATGCTCGCCGAGATCGAGCGCAAGCTGGAACGCGACACCTACATGTCGGCCGAGGAAGCGCGCGCCTTCGGGCTGGTGGACGAGGTGGTGGAGCGCCGCCCGCTGCCGGCCGAGCCGGACGCGCGGGCCTGACCGGCCGCGCCGGCGCGGCCGCCAGGCGTTGCAAATCCGCCACCCCGGCCACAGGTAAGCTCGCGGTGGCCGCGAAAGCCCCTCGGCTCTTCCCGTCGCCCCTGCCGTTCTGGCATGGTGGCTCTTTGATCGACCCGGCCGCGATGGTCCGGGGCGGTGCTACCCGGCGAGTTCTCGTCCCCGCGGGCCGGCGGGGTTTGGGCTCTCGGGCGTGTGTCCCCGACGAGGCGGGGCAGGAGTGCTCATGAGCAAGTCTGGCGATTCCAAGAACACTCTGTATTGCTCGTTCTGCGGGAAGTCCCAGCACGAGGTCCGCAAGCTGATTGCTGGTCCGACGGTGTTCATCTGTGATGAATGCGTTGAACTGTGCATGGACATCATTCGCGAGGAGCACAAGACTCATCTTGTGAAATCTCGCGACGGGGTGCCGACGCCCAAGGAAATCTGTAAGGTTCTGGACGATTACGTGATCGGCCAGGCCCACGCCAAGCGCGTGCTGAGTGTCGCCGTCCACAACCACTACAAGCGGCTGGCGCACGCGGCGAAGAACAACGACGTGGAGATCGCCAAGTCCAACATCCTGCTGGTCGGCCCCACCGGGTCGGGCAAGACGCTATTGGCGCAGACGCTGGCACGCATCCTCGACGTGCCGTTCACCATGGCCGATGCCACCACCCTCACCGAGGCCGGCTATGTCGGCGAGGACGTGGAGAACATCATCCTCAAGCTGCTGCAGGCCGCCGATTACAACGTGGAGCGGGCGCAGCGCGGCATCGTCTATATCGACGAAGTGGACAAGATCAGCCGCAAGTCCGACAACCCCTCGATCACCCGCGACGTGAGCGGCGAGGGCGTGCAGCAGGCGCTGCTGAAGATCATGGAGGGCACCGTCGCCTCTGTGCCGCCGCAGGGCGGGCGCAAGCATCCGCAGCAGGAGTTCCTGCAGGTCGATACCACCAACATCCTGTTCGTCTGCGGTGGCGCCTTCGCCGGCCTGGAGAAGATCATCGCGGCGCGCGGCAAGGGTTCGGCGATGGGCTTCGGCGCCGAGGTGCGCAGCCCCGACGAGCGTCGCACCGGCGCCATCCTGCGCGAAGTGGAGCCGGAGGACCTGCTGCGTTTCGGCCTGATCCCGGAATTCATCGGCCGGCTGCCGGTGGTCGCCACACTGGACGATCTGGACGAGCAGGCGCTGATGGAAATCCTGACCAAGCCGAAGAACGCGCTGGTGAAACAGTACGGCCGCCTGTTCGAGATGGAGGGCGTGAAGCTCACGTTCACCGAGGACGCGCTCGGCTCGGTCGCCAAGCGGGCGATTTTACGCAAGACCGGCGCCCGCGGCCTGCGCTCGATCATGGAACAAATCCTGCTGGCGACGATGTTCGACCTGCCGAGCCTGGATGGGGTGGAGGAGGTGGTG
>JAJYFW010000327.1 GCA_021785335.1 Pseudomonadota bacterium | reverse complement strand
CGGACTCGTCGGGGCGCACCGTGTCGCTGTTCGTGGCCGGCGACCAGCTGCTCAAGGGTGCGGCGCTGAACGCGGTGCAGATCGCGGAGCGGCTGCTGCCGCGGTAGGCGCGTCGCCCGGGGTTCCCGCCCGGGGTTCCCGATGGCCGCCGCGGGGCTGCCATCGGGGCCTCTCTCAGACGGTCGCGGCGCCGTTCTCCATGCCACCCTGGCCCTGCGCGCGGCGGCTCTGCCACAGCGCGAGGAAGTCGATCGGCTGCAGCAGCACGGGCGGGAAGCCGCCGTCGCGCGTCGCGGTGGCGAGCACGTCGCGCGCGAACGGGAACAGCAGGCGCGGGCATTCCACCAGCAGCACCGGCTCCACGCTCGCCTCGGGAATGCCGTTCAGCGTGAACACGCCGGCATAGACGAGGTCGGCGAGGAAGATGCGCCCGGCCTCCGTCCCCGGCGCGGGCGCGGGGTCGAACGCCTCGGCGCGGATCGCGATGCCGACCTCGAAACTGTTCTGCCCCTCGGCCACCCGGCGGGCCTGCACGTCGAGGTTGATGTCCACGCGCGGCGGCTGGCGCAGCGTGGTGTAGACCAGCGGCGCGCCCGGCACCTCGAAGGACAGGTCCTTCACGTATTGCAGGTTCACGACCAGGGGCGCGGCGGCCTGTTGCTGGGCGTTCGGCTGGGCGGTCTCGGACATCGGCATCTCCGCAAAACTGCGCCGCGGTAGCACGGTCCCGCGCTTCGGGCCAACCGCCGCAGACCTAGACCCGCCAGGAAATCGCCTCGGGCGGCGGCGCCGTGGGGTCGCACAGCAGCCAGGTGCCGTTGGCGACGGAGATCCCGGTCATCGCCATGATGAAGCCCCAGTGGCACACGACCAGCGTCGCCGACCAGTCCGCGAGGGCGGCCTGCGCGTCTCGGAACCGCGTCGCCCGCTCCACCACGCCGTCGTGCGGCTCCGGTCCCTCCGGCCACCAGCGCTCGTCCAGCGGCGAGAAGTCGAGATGCGGCCACATCGTCTCCAGCCGGGAACGCGGCGTGCCGACATCGCAGGTGAAGGCATAGCGCTCGCGCACCAGCGGCTCGACCTCCACCTTGACGCCGAGCGCCTGGGCGATCGGGCGCGCCGTCTGCAGCGTGCGCGTATAGGGCGAGGCGACGATGCGGCGGATGCCGGCGCCGGCCAGCGCCTCGGCGGCGCGGCTGGCCTGCGCGTGGCCGAGTTCGGTCAGCCGCGGGTCCTCGATGCCCGGGTCGCGCCGGGTCTCGCCGAAGTGCAGGTTGAACTCGCTCTGGCCGTGGCGCAGCAGGATCATGGCGGGCACCTAGGTAGCGGAGCCCTTCCGCCTCGCCAAGGACGAGGTTGCCGAGGATGACCGTGAGGTAACGTCCGGCATGATTGTGCCACAGTGTTCGGCGCCCTATGTCGGATCGAAACGAGGGCGCCGTCGTGCGCCCGGGCGCCCGGGGGGCGTGGCAGCGAGGTGATGTACCCGAAATGACGGGATCAGGCAGTTTTCCGGTCGATATCGTCCTGTTCGCCATGGTGGCCGTGTTCCTGGCGCTGCGGCTGCGCAGCGTGCTGGGGCGCCGCCAGGGCTTCGAGCAGCCGATCCGCCAGCAGCCGATGCCCATGCCGGGCGGCCCGGTCATCGAGGGTCGCGCCGAGCCGGTGCCGGCGCGACCCGTTCCGGATCCGGCCTCGCCGCTCGGCCAGACGCTGGTGGCGATGGGGCGGATCGACCACAACTTCACGCCGCAACGTTTCCTCGACGGCGCGGAGGCTGCGTTCCGCATGATCGTCGCCGCCTTCGCCGCCGGCGACCGCGCGGCGCTCGCGCCGCTGCTCACGCACGACACCATGGCCGGGTTCGACGCCGCGATCGCCGCGCGCGAGGCGGCGGGCGAGAGGCAGCTGACCGAGATCCGCGGCGTGCACGCGATCGAGATCGCGGACGCGGCGCTCGCGGGCACGCGCGCGCAGATCCAGATCCACATCGTCTCCGACCAGGTGAGCCGCACGCTCGGCCGCGACGGCGCCATCGTCCATGGCACCGAGGCGGTGACCGAGATCACCGACCTCTGGACGCTGGAGCGCGACCTCGCCCAGCCGGACCCGACCTGGCGGCTCGCCGCCGCGCGCAGCGCCTGATGCGCCGCGCCTTCGTCGCCCTCGGCGCGATCGCGCTGCTGGCCGGCTGTGCCGTGCAGCCGCCGGTGGTGCTGCCGGCGCCGCCGGTGCCGGTGCCGCAGGGCCGGGGCGTCGCGTTCACGCCCGTCCCGTTCGCCGAGATCCCCGGCTGGAACACGGACAACCTCGCCGCCGCGCTGCCGCCCTTCATCGGCGACTGCGACACGCTGGCGGGCCACCCCAACACGGTGCTCGGTGGCGCCGGGCTTGCCGCGGCCATCGCCGGGCGCGCCTCGCCCTGGCGGCTCGCCTGCGGTGAGGCCCGCGTGGTGCCGCCGGGCGACCCCACCGCCGCGCGCGCCTTCTTCGAGCACGCGTTCAATGCCTATCTCGTCTCCCAGGACGGTTCCGCGGCCGGGCTCTTTACCGGCTATTTCGAGCCGCAGTTCGACGGCTCGCTCACGCGCGGGGGGCCGTACCAGACGCCGATCCTGCGCCGCCCGCCGAACCTGCGGCAGGGCGAGGTGCTGCCCACGCGCGCCGCCATTGAGCACGGCGCGCTGGCAGGCGAACACCTCGACCTGCTGTACCTGAAAAGTCCGATCGACGCGTTCTTTCTCTCGGTGGAGGGCGCCGGGCGAATCAGGCTGCCGGACGGCAGGGTGATCCGCGTCACCTATGACGGGCAGAACGGCCGGCAGTATGTGCCGATCGGGAAGGTGCTGGTGGACCGTGGCGCGATGACCATGAAAGAGGTCACGATGCAGTCCATCCGAAACTGGCTCGTGGACCATCCCGGCCAGGCGCAGGGGGTGATGGACCAGAACCCCGCCTACGTGTTCTTCCGCATCGAGAAGGGTTCGACCGACATCGGCCCGCCCGGCGCGCTGGGCACGCCACTCACGCCGGACCGCTCGCTCGCGGTGGACAAGGCCTACCTGCCGCTCTCCGCCCCCGTCTTCGTGGTGACGACGGACCCGGTGACGCGCCAGCCGATCGAGCGGCTGATGGTGGCGCAGGACCTCGGCGGCGCGATCAAGGGCGCGGTGCGCGGCGACATCTTCTTCGGCTGGGGCAAGGCCGCGGAGGAGCGCGCCGGCAGGATGCGCGAGCAGGGCCAGGCCTACGTGCTGCTGCCCAAGACCTCCGCGGTGGCGCAGGGGCGCTGACGCCCGCCGCGCCACCGGCGGACCATTGTGTCGATTGTGTCGATTGTGTCCATTGTGTCCGGGAGGTCAGCGGTGTCATGGGCGCTCGCGGGCGGACGGTGACGCGGGGCTGAACCGGAGGGATGTCCCGCGCTTCCGGGACCAGTTCCGGACGCGGATTGGATCGGATCGTGTGACTCCGAGGCCGCGCCAGTGTGGATAGGCTTCTCATCCCTGCGTTTCCATCCGGGGTTTCCATCCGGCACCGCTGATACCACCGCCACCCAGGCCCGCGCCGATTTCATTCCGGCGGCAGGGGCCCGGTGTTATGCTGCCGGCGCTTCGGACGGAGCCGGCGATGGTCACGCTCTCGGTCAACGGCACCCAGCATCAGCTCGACGTCGAGCCCGAGACACCGCTCCTGTGGGTGCTGCGCGACGAACTCGGGCTCATGGGCACCAAATACGCCTGCGGCATCG
>JAJYFW010000326.1 GCA_021785335.1 Pseudomonadota bacterium | reverse complement strand
GTCAAGCACGAGGCCGAGCTGCGACAGAACCCCGGCGCTGGCTGTCGGCTCGCGATTGGTGAGGAGCCGGACCGGTGCTCCGGCGGCGAGCACCGAAGAAACGACCTGCCTTTCGGCCGCATTCGCGAGGGCGAGCTGAAGATCCACGAACCGGCTGTCGGGGCGTGCAAGCGGAACTTCGACGAAACCAAGCGGCGCTCCGGAGACGAAAACGAGTGCGTGATCCGGCAGCCGGGGCAGCGGGCGGGCGAGCAGGGTCTTGTCATAACCTATGCGTCCCCATCCAACCGACTGCGTGACGACAAGGCAGACGACAAGGAGCGCGAGGGAAGCCCGGCGGGTGTTACGCGCGTCAACGTAATGCCGAAGAACGGAGACAACGACAATTCCGGTGCATACCTCGAGCGGCAGCGCATACCGCAGGATAGAGAAGAGGATGAGCCAGATCACATAGCTGGTGGCAAAAAACCACCAGAAGGCAACGAGCGCGGGCGAGGGGCGCCGCTGTCGCCAGGGCAGCAGTCCGGCCGCACTTGCGACGATCGTCACCAGCGCGACATATGCCAGGGCGAAGCGCGGGTCACGGATCGGCTCTTCGCCAACAACGAAGCTCCGGCCTTCGATCCAGTAGAACGGATAGGCGACCCATTGCAGCGCCGTCTTGGGCAGGAAGCGCAGATCGCGCGGGTTGACCGCAGGCGCCCACGGCGAATGGAAGAGGCCCCCAAGCAGCGGAAAGACCGGATCGTGAAAGCGTTCCCAGAGCAGCCAGGCCCACGGAGCATAACCGAGGATGAAAAAGACCCCTGCGGCAAGGCCAAATGCAGCGACCGCGCGCAGTCGTGCCTTCCACCCCCCGGTCGACATCACCAGCAGGAGAACCATAGGTGGGCCGTAGATCGCAGCCGTGAGCTTCAGCGCAACCGCAAGGCCGGCGAGCGCACCGGCAACGACCGGGGCTCGGCCGCGGCGGGCGAGCAGAACGAAAAGGGCGGGCAGGATCAGGTCGGCGACCAGGATGTCGCCAAAACTCGTACCCACTTCCGACAACGTCGTGGCGCCGGTGAGGCCGATCAGCGCCGCGAGAACGGCGATCCATCCGCCACCCGTGAGAAGGCGCGCGAGCTTCAGCAGGAAATAAGCAAGAAGCCCGAAAGGCAGCCCGGCGCAAAACGCAACGACGCGCGGCGCATCGGGAAAGATGACGCATTTCGTAAGGAAATACGGAATATCTGCAACTGGATTGAGATACGCCTGAAACCCGGCAGCAAAATAGTCGAGCGCCAGCCGCCCGTGCAGCAGGGCAAAGGGGGCGTAGAGGTGATAGTTCTGAAGATCCCAGTTCGCGTCGGTCCGGTCGACCAGCGAGAGGAGTCCGCCGGCCAGAAGGCATGACCAGAACTCGACCAGTGGGCGCCGCTTGAAAATCCCGGCCAGCGCCGACCCCGAATCTGAAACCTCACGCCATGGAGAACGGAATTTCAAAACCGGCCCGTCCATGAGCATGAAAAGCCGTGAGCATCCCCATCAGGATCCGACGGCATCCGTTGGCGGAGGATGATTCCCCCGATGGTCCGGTGTCTCCACGCTCAAGGCTGCGGCTTCGGCCGCTTCACGTTGATCGGCGCCGTCCCGGTCTGACCGTTCAGGCACTGGTTGACCAACTCCGAGCGGGAATGCTGCCCGGCCAGCAACTGCGGCGTGCTGCGCCCGATCGCGCCGGAGAAGGGCGTGCCGACCCCGGTTGCCTCAGTGTCAGACTGGTAGGTCGCATTCGGGTGCCGCAGCGCATAGATCTGGTCAGCCTGCGTCTCGCACGCGCGGATCTGCTGCTCGGTCGCGGAACTGCGCGGACCGGTATACATCGCGGCACAGCCACCCAGCGCCAGCAGCAAGGGGGCGATCAGGGACAGGGAACGCTTCATGCGCGCAGCATGGCGCGGAGCCGCCCCGCTTACCAGCCGGGAATGATCCACGGAGGATCGAGCGCCACGCGCACCTCCCCCTCGGGCGGCGTTCCGTCCGCCACGTCCATCAGCACCTCCCCGTCCGCGAGTGCCAGCACCATCTCCCACCCGCCGCCGCGATACCGCGCTCCCACCACGCGCGCCGGCAGCCCCTCGGTGTCCACCCGCACCGCCTCCGGCCGGATCAGCGCCAGCGCCTTGCCCGGCCCCGCCCCCGTTGCCATCGCCCCCGTTGCCATCGCGGTCGCCATCCGCGCCGCCATCCGCCGCCCGCCGATCTCCACCGTCCCGCGCCCCGCCACCACGCACGGCAGCAACGTCCCGCGCCCCACGAAGCGCGCCACGAACGCATCCGCCGGCTCGCGGTACAGCGTGCGCGCATCGGCCACCTGGCGCAGCCGCCCGCCCTCGATCACGCCGATCCGGTCCGCAATCGCCATCGCCTCCGCCTGGTCGTGCGTCACGTACAGCATCCCGGCCCCGGCGCGCGCCCGAAGCGCCGCGATTTCCGCCAGCATCGCCCCCTTCAGGTGCGGGTCGAGATTGGCCAGCGGCTCGTCGAGCAGCACCATCCGCGGCTCTGCGACGAGCGCCCGCGCCAGCGCCACACGCTGCCGCTGCCCGCCGGAGAGCGAGGCCACGTCGCGCCCGCCGAACCCGGCCATTCCCACGAGATCCAGCGCCGCCGCCGCCCGCCGCTCCGCCTCCGCCCGACGAACACCCGCGCGGTCGAGCGGGTAGCGGACGTTGCGCCCGGCATCGAGATGCGGCCACAGCGCGAAATTCTGGAACACGAATCCGAACCGCCGCCGCTCCGGCGCGATGAACGCTGCCCCGCCATCGAGCAGTCCCGCGTCCAGCACCGCCCCGTCGAACGAGATCCGCCCGCGGTCCGCCCGCTCGAACCCCGCGACCAGCCGCAGCAGCGTCGACTTCCCGCTCCCCGAGGGCCCCAGCAGCGCCACCGCCTCGCCCGCCGCCACCGAAAGCGAAACGTCCGACAGGACCTTGGTGGTGCCAAAGGATTTCGCGACCGCTTCGATCGCGAGCCCGCTCCTCACGCCCGTCCCCTCACGCCTGCCACGGCAAGAGCCGCCGCCCGCGCAGCGCCGTCCCCGCCGCCAGCATCAGCGCCACCGTCGCCGCCACCGCGACCACGGAAAGCGCCGCCGCCCGCGTCGCCTCGCCCGCCTGTTCCAGGTTGAACACGCCCACCCCCAGCGTCTCGTGCCCCGCCGACCACAGCAGCGCCGAGACCGTGAGCTCGTTGAACGCAGCGAGGAAGACCAGCGTCGCCGCCGACACCGCCGCCGGCAGCGCCAGCGGCAAAATCACCGTGACGAAGCGGGGCAGGGGCCCCGCCCCCGCGCTCGCCGCGGCTTCCTCCAGCGCCGGGTCGAGTGCCGCCATCGCCGCCGCCAGCGGCCGCCGCGCCAACGCCGGAAAGCGCGCGAGATACGCCGCGAAGATGATCCCCAGCGTGTTGTACAGCGCCACCCCCGCCACCGGCCGGAGGAACACCAGGATGCACCCGATCGCCAGCACCAGGCCGGGCACGACATACGGAATCTCCAGCGCCGCCAGCAGCGTCCGCGCCGCCCGCCCGCGCCGCGCGGCCCCTCTCTCCTGCGCGGCATGGCACACCGCGATCAGCAGCGTCGCCAGCACCACGCCCGCCCCCAGCGAAAGCACCAGCGAATCAAGCAGCGCCCGCCGCGTGGCGCCGGCGTCGAGGACGGACCGGAAATTCCCGAGCTCCAGCGTCGCCCAGTGCGGCGCGACCCC
>JAJYFW010000325.1 GCA_021785335.1 Pseudomonadota bacterium | reverse complement strand
CCGTCGCTGCTGCTGCCCGCGGCGGCAGGCTACGCCGACCTGCCGGGCGGCCACGGCGAAGGCTACGACGATACACACAAGCAGAACTTCCGGCGCTTCTACGCGCGCGTGGCGGATCCGTCGGCGCCGGTGGAATATCCGACATTCGCCGACGGTTTGCTGGGCATGCACCTGCTCGAGAAGGTGCACGAGAGCGCGCAGAAGCAGGCCTGGGTGACCGTCTAGCCCGCGCGGGAAAGGCACTTGTTGAAGCGGCGATGGCAGGAGCGGCTTCGCGGCGCAGCCTACTGGGGCACGCTGGCACTCTGCTTCGCCATCGCAGTGGCGGGCGGGTGGACTTCCCCGGCGACGCGGTTCGACGACTACATGTACGACTGGCTGCTCGGGCTGTATCCGGCGCCGGATGCCGAGCCTGCCTCGGTCGTGCTGGCGATCGACGATGCGACGCTGAATGCGTTCGGCGGACAGCGCAGCCTGCGGCCGATTCTGGCGCGCGCGGTGCGCCTGGCGGCGGCGGCGCACCCGCGCGTGCTCGCGCTCGACGTGCTGATATCGGACGCCACAACGCCAGCCGACGACCGCGATCTCGAGGCCGCGCTCGCCGAGGCGAACAACCTGGTGCTTCCTGCGGAGGTCAGCCCCGACGGGGCGTGGGAGTTCCCGCTGGAGATGTTTCGAACTCGCGCGTGGGCGCTCGGCCATGTGGAAGCCGACCCGCGATCGGAAGACGGAGTGACGCGGCAGATTCCGCTCGAGGCGGTGGCCGGACACCGGCGGCTTTGGGCCGAGGCGCTCGAGTCGTATCGCTTGTGGGTGGGCGCTGCGGCAATCGTGGAATCCCAGGATGACCTGATGGTGGGCGCGATGCGCATTCCGGCGCCTCCGGGGGCGAACCTCACGCGGGCGATGCGCATCCGGTTCACGCCGAATCCGCTGCCGGCGGTCTCGGTGCGCGACCTGGCGGCGCGGCCGGCACTCGGGAACCTGCTGCGCGGCCGCGTGGTGTTTCTGGGAGTGACGTCGCTGTCGCTGACGCGCGACCGGGTGCGGACGCCGTATGGGGAGATGATTTCCGGCGTCGAAGTGCACGCGCAGGCGTTCGAGACAATTCGCCGGGGAATGTTTTTGACAGCGGCGCGCGACTCGACGCTGCTGTTTGCCTGCGCGCTGCTCGTGATCGCGGGCGGGCTGATCTTCCGGTTGGCGCCGGGTTGGTTTGCCTATGCTCTCGCGGCCATACTGGTGGCGTGCGCGCACGCACTGCCGTTTTTCGCCTTTCCGCGCGGGGTGATTTTTCCGGCGGTGCCCCTGGCGCTGGCGGCGTGGCTAACGGTGGCAACCGCGGCGAGTTTCGAATACTTCGTTGTGCGCCGGCGGATGCGCCGCGCCGAGACCGGGCAGGCGCGCTACCGGCAGGCGATTCAGTTCGTGACCCATGAAATGCGCACGCCGCTGACGGCGATTCAGGGTTCGAGCGAACTGATGGGGCGCTACAACCTGAACGAGGAGAAACGCAAACAGATCGCGACGATGATCAACGCGGAATCCAAACGCCTGTCGCGGATGATCCAGACGTTTCTGGATGTCGAGCGGTTGAGCGAAGGCGCGATGGAGTTGAAGCGCGCGCCAACGGATTTAGCCGCGGTAGTGGCGAATTGCGTGAAGCGGGCCGGGCCGCTGGCCGAGCGCAAGAAGATCGCGATCGAAAGCGGAACGCTCGATTCCGCGATGGTGCAGGCGGACGCGGAGTTGCTCGAATACGCGATCTACAACCTGCTGAACAACGCCGTGAAGTACTCGCCGGAGGAGACGCGCATCACCGTGGCGCTGCGCAACGGCGACAAGTCAGCAGCCGTATCGGTGGCCGACCAGGGCATGGGCATGGAGCCGAAGGAGATGGAGCGGCTGTTCACGCGGTTCTACCGGACGCCGCGCGCGGAGGCTTCGGGAATCACGGGCACGGGGCTGGGCTTGTCGATCGTGCAACAGATCGTGAACGCGCACGGGGGGCGGATCGAGGTGGCGAGCGAGGCGGGAAAGGGGTCCTGCTTCACGGTCACGTTGCCGGTGGAGCGCAAACTGGTAACTTAAAGTAAAGAAAAATCCTCCGTGTCCCGCTTGCTGTTGGTTGAAGACGATCATTCGGTCCGCTCCACGATCACGACGTTTTTGGAGCTCGAGGGATATTCCGTCGACGCGGTGTCGTCGACGCGAGACGCGATCAACCGGCTTGAGGCCTCGGCTTATCCCGTAGTCATTTCGGATATTTATCTGGACGAGCGGACGGGGCTCGACATTCTGGCGGCGGCGCGGCGGGCCAATCCGGGGTGCGCGGTGATCCTGATGAGCGCCCGGGGCAGCATGGAGACTGTCATGGCGGCCACGCAGGGCGGCGCGTTCGACTATCTCGCCAAACCGTTTGAGCTCGACGACATGCTGGGGGCGATCCAACGCGCCGAAGCCTCGCTGAACCACGAGGACGAGGAAGAGGAAGCCTCGATCGACGATCTGCCGGCGAGCAGTATGATCGGCAGTTCGGCTTGTGTGGTCGAAATTTACAAGACGATTTCGCGCGTGGCGCCGACGGATGCGACCGTCCTGATCGAAGGCGAGACGGGCACGGGCAAAGAGATTGTGGCCCGGATGATTCACGCCAACAGCACCCGCGCCGCGCAGCCGTTCGTGCCGGTGGATTGCGCGGCGATCGCGCCGGCGCTGCTGGAAAGCGAACTGTTCGGCGCGCTGCGGGGCGCCTACACGGGAGCGGACCGCGACCGGACGGGCGTGCTCGAGTCGGCCAACAACGGCACGGTGCTGCTTGATGAGATCGGCGATATCGAACTGACGTTTCAGCTCCGGCTGCTGCGCTTTTTGCAGGAGCGCGAGGTGCGTCCGCTGGGCGCGGCGCGGGGCAAGAAGGTCAATGTGCGCGTGCTGGCGGCGACGAACAAGGACCTGCAAAAGCTGGTCCAGGAAGGCAAATTCCGCGAGGACCTGTGGTTCCGGCTGAACGTGGTGCGCATCACGCTGCCTCCGCTGCGCGAGCGCCACGGCGACGTGCCGCTGCTGGCGCATCACTTTCTCAAACTCTACAACGAGCGGTATCAACTCGACACGCGGCTGGCCGTGAGCGGGCTGAAGGCGCTGGAGGACTACAGTTGGCCCGGCAATATCCGGCAGATCCAGCATCTGATGGAGCGTCTGGTGCTGCTGGCGCCGCAGGGGAAGATCGACGAGGCGGCGGTGCTCGAAGGGATTCAGCGCACGTCTTCGAAAGAGGCCGACACGGAAACGCTCGCCGGCGCCGAGGCCGAGCAGATCAAGAAAGTGCTGTTGGCGACGAACGGCAACAAGAGCCGCGCCGCGCGCATCCTGGGCATCGAGCGGAAGACGCTGTACCGGAAGCTGGAGCGGCTCGAGTTGGAATAATTAGGAGCCGGGAGCCTGAAGCCAGGAGCAACCGGGGCCGCAATCGCACTACACCGCCGCGGGCTCCCCGAGGCTTTCCGGGGCGGTGCGGCGGAGCCGGTTGGCCAGGAACGAGGGCAGGTAGCAGAGGCAGCCGATCGCGACCGCGAGGACGGCGTTCAATTGCGCTGTCGCCATGAGCTGGCCGATCACGCTGATGGACAGGGACATGTTCGCCGCGATAGACAGGTCGAACACGCCAGCCACCAGCGAGATGACCGCCGCGAGGGCGATGATCCCGGTGATCGCCTCGCTGGCGAGGATGACCTTGGCGTTGCTCAGCGTCCCGAACGT
>JAJYFW010000324.1 GCA_021785335.1 Pseudomonadota bacterium | reverse complement strand
GTGGATTTCGCGCATATCGCGGCCCACCTGCCCGGGGGCGTCACGCTCGCGCCGATGCCGGACCGCGCGCTGCTGGCGCTGCAGGGGCCGAAGGCCGTCGACGTGATGGCGCGGCTCTCGCCCGAGGCGGCGGCGCTGCCCTTCATGGGTGTCGCGGACACGCGCGTCGGCGGGCATGCGTGCCTGGTCAGCCGCAGCGGCTACACCGGCGAGGACGGGTTCGAGATCTCGGTCGCCGCCGGCGCGGCGGAGGCGCTGGCGCGGGCCCTGCTCGCCGAGCCGGAGGTCGGGCCCGCGGGGCTCGGCGCGCGGGATTCGCTCAGGCTCGAGGCCGGGCTGTGCCTCTGGGGCAACGACATCGACGAGACGACGAACGCGATCGAGGCGGGGCTCGTCTGGACCATCGGCAAGCGCCGCCGCGCCGACTGGGACTTTGCCGGCGGTGCTGCGCTGCGTGACATCCTCGCCGCCGGCCCGGCGCGGCAGCGCGTCGGCATCCTGCCCGAGGGCCGCGCGCCGGCGCGCGCCGGCACCGAGATCCTGGTCGATGGCCGCAAGGTCGGCACCGTCACCTCCGGCGGCTTCGGCCCCACGCTCGGGGCGCCGGTCGCCATGGGCTATGTCGAATCCGCTCATGCCCGGATCGGAACGACTCTCGCGCTTTCCGTGCGCGGCCAGGCGCTGCCCGCGCGCGTCGCCGCCATGCCCTTCGTTCCCCACCGCTATATTCGTTAGAGGATCGCAACCATGTCCGAGACCCGCT
Organism: Pseudomonadota bacterium; assembly: GCA_021785335.1. The sequence goes on along the minus strand of JAJYFW010000324.1, from coordinate 3,002 downwards.
ACACGCGCGACCACGAATGGGTCCGCCTCGATGACGGCACCGCCACCGTCGGCATCACCGTGCACGCGCAGGAAGCGCTCGGCGACCTGGTGTTCGTCGAGCTGCCGGCGCCGGGGCGCGAGGTTGCTGCCGCCGAGGCCTGCGCCGTGGTCGAGAGCGTGAAAGCCGCCTCCGACGTCTATGCGCCGCTCGCCGGGAAGGTGACGGAGAACAATCCGGCGCTGGCCGCGGACCCGGCGCTCGCCAACCGCGATGCCGAGGGCGAGGGCTGGTTCTTCCGCCTGGTGCCGTCCGATCCCGCTTCGTTCGCGTCGCTGATGGACCGCGCCGCCTATGACGCCTACGTGGCGGAGAACGCGTGATGGACGGGCGCGCGGAGTTCGCTTCGCTGGGCGCGGACGGCAGCTTCGCGGCGCGCCATATCGGCCCCTCGGAGGACGAGATCGCGATCATGCTGAAGGGGCTCGGGGTCGCGAGCCTCGCGGAGCTGGTTGCGCGCACCGTGCCCGCGGGCATCCGCAGCCAGGCGCCGATGGCGATCCCCCCGGCGGTGAGCGAGAGCGCGGTGCTGGCGGAACTGGGGGAACTCGCCGCCGAGAACCGCTGCGTGAAGTCGCTAATCGGTCAAGGATATCACGGCACGCTGACGCCGCCGGTGATCCTGCGCAACGTGCTGGAGAACCCGGCCTGGTACACGGCCTATACGCCCTATCAGGCGGAGGTGGCGCAGGGCCGGCTGGAGGCGCTGCTCAACTTCCAGACGCTGTTCTGCGAGCTCAGCGGCATGGAGATCGCCAACGCCTCCCTGCTCGACGAGGGCACGGCGGCGGCGGAGGCGATGCACCTGGCGCACGCCGTGGCGCACTCCAAGGGCGACGTGATCGCGGTCGGCACGGACATCCATCCGCAGACCCGCGCCGTGATCGCGACGCGTGCCGCGCCGCTCGGCATCACGCTCGCGGACGTGGCGCCGGGTGCGAAGCCGCCAGAGGGTTGTTTCGCTGTCGTTCTTTCCTATCCCTCGACGGACGGGGCCGTGCGCGACCTCACGGCCGAGATCGAGGCGGCGCACGCGGCGGGCGCGATCGCCGTCGTCTGCGCCGATCCGCTGGCGCTGGTGGCGCTGCGCTCGCCCGGCTCGATGGGGGCGGACGTGGTCGTCGGCTCCTCGCAGCGTTTCGGCGTGCCGATGGGATTCGGCGGCCCGCACGCGGCGTTCTTCGCGACGCGCGACGTCTACAAGAGGAACATGCCCGGCCGACTCGTCGGCGTGAGCCAGGACGCGCAGGGCAGGCCGGCGATGAGGCTCGCCCTGCAGACGCGCGAGCAGCATATCCGCCGCGAGAAGGCGACCTCCAACATCTGCACCTCGCAGGTGCTGCTGGCCAATATCGCCGGGTTCTATGCCATCTGGCACGGGCCGGAGGGGCTCGCGCGCATCGCGCGGCGGGTGCATCTTGGGGCCGCGCTGCTTGCCGGCGCGGCGCGCCGCGCCGGGCTCGCGGTTCGCCACGAGAGCTTCTTCGATACCATTGCCATCGAAGCAGGCGGACGTGCCGACGCGATCATGCAGGCGGCGCTCGAGGCCGGGTTCAACCTGCGGCGGCTGGACGCCACGGGGATCGCGATCGCGCTCGACGAGACGGTGACAGCGGCGGAGCTTGACAGGCTCGCCGGCGTGCTCGGCGCGCCGCTCGGGGAGACATTCGGGGGCCTGCCGGCCGCACTCGCGCGGACCGATACGATACTGCAACAGAGCGTGTTCCATGCGAACCGCTCCGAGACCGCGATGATGCGCTATCTGCGCCTTCTCGCCGACCGCGACATCGCGCTCGACCGCAGCATGATCCCGCTCGGTTCCTGCACGATGAAGCTGAACGCGACGGCCGAGATGATCCCGATCACCTGGCCCGGCTTCACCGACATCCATCCCTTCGCGCCGGCCGACCAGACGCGGGGCTATGTCAAGCTGGTGGAGCGGCTTTCGGCATTGCTTGCCGCGGCCACCGGGCTTGCGGCCGTCTCGCTGCAGCCCAACGCCGGCAGCCAGGGCGAATACGCGGGGCTGCTCGCCATCCGCGCCTGGCAGGCGGCGCGCGGCGAGGGGGCGCGCGACGTGTGCCTCATTCCTGCGAGCGCCCATGGCACCAATCCCGCGAGCGCGGCGATGGCCGGGCTCAAGGTTGTGGTGGTGGCCTGCGACCGCAACGGCAATGTCGATCTCGCGGACCTGATGGCGAAGGTCGACCAGCACCGCGAGAAGCTGGCGGCGCTGATGCTGACGTATCCCAGCACGCATGGCGTGTTCGAGGAGGAGGTGATGGCGATCTGCCGCGCGGTGCACGACCGCGGCGGCCAGGTCTACATGGATGGCGCCAATCTCAACGCGCAGCTTGGCCTCACCAGCCCGGGGCGGATCGGCGCCGACGTGTGCCACCTGAACCTGCACAAGACGTTCTGCATCCCGCATGGCGGCGGCGGACCGGGTGTCGGGCCGATCGCGGTCGCGGAGCACCTGGCGCCGCACCTGCCCAACCATCCGGCGCGGCCGGACGCGGGGCCGGCGACCAGCTACGGGCCGGTCTCCGCGGCACCGTTCGGCAGTGCGATGATCCTGCCGATCTCCTATGCCTATATCCGCATGATGGGCCCCGACGGGCTCACGCGGGCGAGCGAGGTGGCGATCCTCAACGCCAACCATATCGCGCGCCGGCTCGCGCCCTACTACCCGGTCGTCTACACCGGCGCGGCGGGCATGGTGGCGCATGAGTGCATCGTCGACTGCCGCGGCTTCGGCGAGGCGGGCGTGCAGGTGGAGGACATCGCCAAGCGGCTGCAGGACTACGGGTTCCACGCGCCGACCATGTCCTGGCCGGTGCCCGGCACGCTGATGATCGAGCCGACGGAGAGCGAGAACCTCGCGGAGCTCGACCGGTTCTGCGACGCGATGATCGCGATCCGCGGCGAGATCGACGCCATCGCGGCGGGGCGGATGGACAAGG
>JAJYFW010000323.1 GCA_021785335.1 Pseudomonadota bacterium | reverse complement strand
CGAGACGCGCACGAACCCGTCGAAATCCTTCTGGCTGATGTCGCCGCGGCGGATGCGGTCGCCGGAGATGCGCGCTTCCTCCGCCAGCAGGCGGGTGGCGAGCTGCTCGGCGCTCATTTCCAGCGAGAACACGGCGATCTGCGCCTTCGCCTGCGCCGCCGGGTCCGCCCGCCGCGCTTCGTCGAGCAGCGACTTGGCGGCGCCGAAGGCGATCTTGGTGGCGAGCGCCGTCTTGCCCATGCCGGGGCGGCCGGCGAGGATCAGCAGGTCGGAGGGATGCAGCCCGCCGGTCTTGGCATCCAGATCGCGCAGCCCGGTGGACAGGCCCGAGACATGGCCGGCGCGGTGGAAGGCGCGCTCGGCGCCGGCGATCGCATCGGTCAGCGCCCGCTCGAAGGTGACGAAGCCGCCGCCCGAGCCGCCATCGGTGGCGAGATCGAACAGCGCCTGCTCGGCGGTCTCGATCTGCTTGATCCCGTCGAGCTCGGGTTCGGCGCCGAAGGCGTTGTTCACCACCGTCTCGCCGAGGTCGATCAGCTGGCGGCGCAGCCAGGCGTCGTGGATCGTGCGGCCGTATTCGCCGGCGTTGATGATGCCGACCATGGCGGTGAGCAACTGGCCGAGATAGGCGACGCCGCCCACCTCCTCCAGGATGCCGCTGTGCTCGAACTCGGCCTTCAGGGTCACCGCGTCGGCGAGCTGGCCGGCTTCGATCCGCCGCGCGATCGCCTGGTAGATGCGGCCGTGGATCGGATCGACGAAATGCTCGGGGGCCAGGAATTCGGAGACGCGCTCGTAGGCCTTGTTGTTGGCCAGCAGGGCGCCGAGCAGCGCCTGCTCGGCCTGCGCGTTGGCCGGCGGCAGGCGCTGCGACAAGCCGAGCAGGGGGGTGTCCACGGTGTTCACGATGCGCGGCAGCCTAGCCCCTTTGCGGGGGCGGCGTCAGGGGTGCGGCCTGTGGATAGCGGGGACGTACCGGGGCCGGTGCCGACTTGCAAACTGAGACATGACCCCGGTCCGGCACGGCTTGACACCAAGCCCGCGCCCCGCCGAATCAAACCCCCGATCCGTCCGGAGACCGCCCATGACCGCCCTGCCGCTCGAAGGCATCCGCGTGATCGAGTTCACGCACACCATCATGGGCCCCTCCTGCGGCGTGGTGCTGGCCGATCTCGGCGCCGACGTGATCCGCGTGGAACCCGCCCCCGCCGGCGATCACACCCGCGGGCTGCGCGGCTTCGCCAGCGGCTTCTACACCTATTTCAACCGCAACAAGCGGGCGGTGGCGATCGACCTCAAGCGCCCCGGGGGACGCGCGATCGCGGCCGACCTGCTGGCCGGGGCCGACGCGCTGATCGAGAATTTCGGTCCCGGCACGATGGAGCGGCTGGGGCTGGGCTGGGAACAGGTGCACGCGCTCAATCCGCGGCTGATCTACTGCGCGCTGAAGGGATTCCTGCCCGGCCCCTACGCGCACCGCCCGGCGCTGGACGAGATCGCGCAGTTCATGTCCGGGCTGGCCTACATGACCGGCCCGCCGGGACGGCCGCTGCGCGCCGGCGCCTCGGTGATCGACATCATGGGCGGGGTGATGGGCGATGTCGCGATCCTGGCCGCGCTGCGCCAGCGCGACCAGGACGGCAAGGGCCGCAAGGTGACCGCGTCGCTGTTCGAGGCGGCGGCGTTCCTGGTGGGCCAGCACATGGCCGGCGAGGCGGTCACCGGCATTCCCGCCCCGCCGATGCCGGTGCGCAGCAGCGCCTGGGGGATCTACGAGACCTTCGCCACCGCCGACGGCACGCCGCTGTTCATCGGCATCACCTCGGACCCGCACTGGCGCGCCTTCTGCGCCGCGTTCGCGCGGGCGGACCTGCTGGCGGACCCGCGCTTCGCGACCAATGCGCTGCGGGTGGAGAACCGTCCCGCCCTGCGCGAGATCGTCGCCGCGCTGGCCGCGACGCGCGATCTCGGGTCCCTGAGCGCGCTGATGGAGGAGGCCGGCATCCCGTTCGCCCCGGTGGCCACGCCCTCCGACCTGTTCGACGACCCCCAGTTGGCACCGCGCGCGCTGGCGCTGGAACTGGAGAACGGCACGGTGGCGAAACTGCCGCCGCTGCCGCTGGCGCTGGATGAGGAGACGCCGGGGGTGCGGCGGCAGCCGCCGCGGCTCGGCGAGCATACCGACGCGGTGCTGGGCGAACTCGGCTACGACGCGGCGCGGATCGCGGCGCTGCGGGAGGCGGGGACGATCTGTTGAGGCCGGCGGGCGGGGGGGCGCGCGGACATAAAGTGGAACGACAAAATCCTGAGCAGGACTGCGCTTTGTGCCGTTCCTCGTCACGCCTCCTGCCGGGCCCGTGGCGAGACCGCCAGCCCGAGGAACACGAGCATGGCCTGGTTGAGCCGCAGGATATCCTCATCGTCCAGCCGGCCGACGCGCGCGCCCACCTTGGTCTTCGGGACGGTGGAAATCTTGTCCACCATCAAACGGCACGGCGCCCGCAGGCCATTGCGCGCGTTGGGCTGCACGGACAGCCGGAACAGCGGCGCGTCCGTCTCATCCGTCGTGAAGGCGCAGATGGTGATCGAGTCGGTCGCGTCGAAGCTATCGTCCTGAACGATGACGACGGGGCGCGGCTTGCCGGCGTAGTCCTTGCCGCCGGCAACGGTCCAGATTTCGCCGCGCTTCACGCATCGCCCCAATCCGCCACGGCGTCGATGAACGCCTGATCGTTTGCCGCATGCGCACTGGCGGCGATCGCCGCCGATTGGCGATGGGCTTCCGACCGGAAGGCGGGGGACCTTACGTCCGGCACCCAAATCTGGATCGGGCGCAGCCCCTGCTTGAGTAAGCGCTCGCGGTGTTCCCGCACCCTGACGCGCGAGGGCTTGGCCGTTGATGCCGAGGCCATGACAAATCTCCAGCAGAGTTACATGTAACATATCATGGGCCGCCGGGTTTCGCCAGTCCTTCCACCGGGGTTCGCTGCCGGAACGGGAGAGTCGAAGCTGCGTCGTGGCGCACCTCCGACCTGGTGTTTTCCTGGCGGGCGATCGCCCGCTCAGGACGCGGCGGCCACCGCGTGGCCGGCGGACAGGCGCCAGATGCGGTCGAGCTTCTCCACCCCGGTCAGCCGGTGCGCGATCAGGATGACCGTGCGCCCCTCGGTCGCCTCGTTCAGCGTGGCGAGGAAGGCGCGCTCGGTCTCGGCGTCCAGCCCGGCGCAGGGTTCGTCCAGGATCAGGATCGGCGCCGGCGACAGCAGCGCGCGCGCCAGCGCCAGCCGCCGCCCCTGCCCGCCGGAGAACCGCGCGCCGCCCTCGCCCAGCCAGGCATCCAGCCCGTCCGGCAGGGCGCGCACCGCCTCGGCGATGCGCGCCGCCTCCAGCGCCGCCCACAGCGCGGCGTCGTCGGCGCCGGGTCGGGCGAGCAGCAGGTTATGGCGGATCGTGTCGTCGAACAGATGCGTCGCCTGGCCAAGCCAGCCGATCCGCGCGCGCACCGCGTCGGCCGGCAGGCGGGCGAGATCGACCCCGCCCAGCACGACCCGCCCCTGCTGCGGGGCGGCGAGTTTCAGCGCCAGCGCCGCCAGGGTGGATTTCCCGGCGCCCGACGGCCCGAGCAGCGCCACGCGCGCGCCCGGCGGCACCTCCAGCGTCAGCCCGTCGAACACCGCCGGGTGGTCCGGCTGCCAGCGGAAATGCACGCCCTCGAAGCGCAGCGCGGTGCCGCCCGGCATCGACGCGGGGTCGGCCGGATCGGGCACCGCGGGC
>JAJYFW010000005.1 GCA_021785335.1 Pseudomonadota bacterium | reverse complement strand
ACTCGCTCTTCGCGATGCACGACGCGACCAACAAATGGCTGGTCGAGCATCTGCCGGTGCCGGAGGTGCTGTTCTTCCGCAGCCTCGCGATCGTGATCGGTGTGCTGGTGGCCTCGCGCGGGCGCATGGTGCCGACGCTGCTGGCCTCGACCATGAAGCTCTCGCTCGCGGCGCGTGGCGTGCTCACGCTGGTGGCCTGGCTGCTCTACTACACCGCGGCGCAACACCTGTCGCTGGCGCAACTCACCACGCTCTACTATGCCTCGCCGCTGCTCACGACACTGCTGGCGCGCCCGCTGCTGGGCGAGCGGGTGACGGGATTGCGCTGGACCTGTGTGGCCATCGGTTTCACCGGCGTGCTGGTGGCGAGCGATCCGTTGGGCGTCCCCTTCTCGGTGGCGACGGGGCTGGTGCTGGCGGCGGCGGCGATGTGGGCGCTGGCAGTGATCCTGATGCGCCAGATCGCGCGGCGCGAATCCTCCTTGTTGCAGGTGTTCACGCAGAATCTCGTGTTCCTGGCGGTCACCGGGACGATGAGCCTCTGGCAGTTCCAGATGCCGCATGGGATCGAATGGCTGCTGCTGCTCGAGATCGGCATCTTCGGCGGCTGCGGCCAGTACATCCTGTTCGAGGCGGCGCGCCAGGCACCGGCGGCGGTGATGGCGACGGTGGAATACGTGTCGCTGATCTGGGCCTTCGTGCTCGGATACCTGGTATTCGGCGACATTCCGCGGGTCGCCGTGTTTGGCGGCGCCGCGCTGATCATGCTGGCGGGCGCGGTGCTCGTCGTCGGCGAACAGCGCAAGCGCGCTGCCGCCTGAAGCGATGGGGTGGTAGCGGGGGCTGGATTTCCCAATCCGCCGCGCCACACTGCCTCCCGACCACGGGAGGGCGGGATGGACTGGCAGGCGGGACTGGCGGCGGCGCAGCGGTTGGCGGGAAAGTGGCAGGAGGAGGATGGCGCGCCGGGCGGCGCGGTCCTCCTCTTTGATGCGCGCGAGATACGAGGGGCGGCATGTGGCGGGCTCGCCGACCCCGGCTGGCGGATTCCGTTCGATATCGAGACGAGATCCAGGTACGCCTCGGTAAGCAAGCAATTCCTGGTGGCCTCCGTCCTGGCGCTCGGCGTCGATCTCGCGGCGCCGCTCGGCTTCGGCGTGGGCGACACGGTGCCGGTCGGCCGCGCGCTCGACATGACCGGCGGGCTGCCCGACGTGATGGAAACCTACTGGCTGCTCGGCGTGCCGCCCTCGGCCGGCCTGTCGCGCGCGGCGCTGGTGGATTTCTCGCGGCGGCTGGATGGGCTGAACTTCGCGCCGGGGAGCGAGATCTCCTACTGCAACACCGGCTACCGGCTGACGCAGGCGAAGCTCGCGGGCGCCTACGAGGAAACGCTGACGCAACGATTTCTCCGCCCCTTCGGCCTCGGCATCGTGCTGCCGGAGGACGAGGCAGCGATCGTCCCCGGCCTGGCGCGCGGCATGATCCAGGTGAACGGGCGTTGGGAATATGGGCGCTACGGGCCGCACATTTCCGCGTCCGGCGGGCTTGCCGGCAGCGCCGTGGATCTCGCGCGCTGGGGGCAGGCGCTGCTGCGCGGCGAGGTACCGCTCGCGGCACTTGCGGCAACGCGGCATCTGGCGGACGGGCGCGCGACGGCCTACGGGCTCGGCCTCGCCCACGGGCCGCTCGGCACGGTCGGGCATGGCGGCTCGCTGCCCGGCTACAAGAGCTATCTGCTGCTGATGCCGGAGGACGCGGCGGGCGTCGTGGTGCTGTCCAACCGCGAGGACACGGACCCGCATGCGGCGGCACTCGCGGTGGCGGCGGCGCTGCGTCGTGTCGCGACTCCGGAGGAGGGCAGGCTGCCGGACGGGATCCCGGAGGGACTCTACGTGGCCGAGGGTGAGCCCCTTTGGCTGGAGGTAAGGCAGGGGCAGGCCTTTCTGCTCGGCGCGCTCGCGGGCTCCGCGCATCTGCCGGTCGCGCTGACGGTGGATGGTGAGGTGCTGGCGGGCGAGGTGGGGCAGGTGCGGCGCCGCTTTCGTCGCGCCGCGCCGCTGCCGGTGCCACCGGGCTGGGAGGGACGCTACGTCCACACGGGGCTCGACGCCGCGTTCGACGTGGCGGTGCGGGACGGCAGGGCCACGCTCACGCGCGGCACCGGGCCGTTGCGAAGTGTCATTGACCTGCAGCCGTTGCGCCCGGACCTGGCGCTGGCGCGCCACGGCGAGGGCGCCTGGACCCAGGGCTTCGCTGTCGCGTTCGAGGCCGGTGGCGCGCGCCTCGTTTCCAACCGCTCGCGAATGCTCCGCTTCACCCGCGCCTGAGCGTTCAGCCAGCGGGAATGACCAGCGCCGCGTCCTCGCCCGGCCGCGCCAGCGCATAGAGATCGGCGAAGCTGGTCGTGTCCGGCCGGTTGTGGTCGTACGGGTACGGATTTGGAACATGGGCAGCGACGCGCCAGGTGGGGTCGATTGCGGGGATCGCCTCGGTGAAGCGGCGGTGGCGGACATGCGGCGCCGGCCAGGCCCGGTCCAGGTTGCTGGAATAAACCAGGATGAAGCGCCGCGCCGCTGCCAGCAGCCGGCGCATGTAAAGGAGGTAGCCGCGGTCCTCGACGAGGTGGAAGATGACGTCGAAGGAAAGGGCAAGGTCTGCCTGCTTCTCGCAATCCATCGCGTCCCACGGGATCAGGCGCGTGGTCGCCATGCCGTCCCGCGCTGCCGCGGTGCGCGCCAGCGCGTCCGCCGCGACGTCGGTGCCGCGATAGCTCGCGACCCGGATCCGTGCCGCGAGCGCGCCGTCGCCGCAGCCGAAATCGAGCACGTCGCCGACGCCGTTCGCGGCGATGAAGCCATTGATGCAGGCCGCCTTCCACGCCAGCAGCCGCCCAGCGGAGCCGGCGCCGGAGGTGCCGCCGGCACGGTAGCGCGACTGCCAGTAGGTCGCGGAGCTGGTGATGTCATCGAGCATCGCTGTTCTCCTCGCACCACTGTCGCCACACGCGGCGCAGCGCCGCCGCCAGGTTGCGGCCGAAGCGCGGCGCGTCGCAGAGCGGGCTCGCTGCCATGCGCGGTCGCAGCGCGCCCCGCAGCGCCGCGAGCGCCGCGATGTCCGCCGCGCGCGAGGCCGCGAGTTCCACATAGGCGTCGATATCGGCCGCCACCCAGTCTCCGAGCCCGACATTGCAGAGATGGCTCGTGGAATGGCGCGTCGCGAAATAATCGCCCGGCCGCGTGACGACCGGCACGCCCATCCACAGCGCCTCGCATGTGGTGAGCCCGCCCGTATAGGGAAACGGGTCGAGCGCGATGTCCACGTCCGCGTACTGCTCGAGCAGCGCGCGATGCGGGCTGGCGCCGCGCAACTCAACCCGCGCGGGGTCGACGCCCAGCGCGGCGAACCGCGCGTGGACGGCAGCCGCGATGTCGGGGTCGGCGAACTGGTGCGCCTTGAGGAGCAATCGGCTGCCGGTGACGCGCGACAGGATCCGCGCCCATGTGGCGATTACGTCCGGTGTGATCTTGGCGAGATTGTTGAAACACCCGAACGTCACGAAGCCGTTGGCAATCGCCGGCAGCGGCGACACGTCCGGCGCGTAGGGCGGTGGCGAGTAGCAGCAGTACCCGTCCGGCATGCGCAGCAGCTTCTCAGTGTGCTGCGCCTCGGCATCTGGCGGGCTTTCCCAGCGATCCGTGATGAACCAGTCCATCGCCGCGATGCCGCTTGTGTGGCTCTGCGCGCCGACCCACTTGATCTGTACCGGCGCCGCGCGCCAGGCGCAGGTGGCGGCCCAGCCCTGGTCACCGTTGCCGCCGAGGTCGATGAGGATGTCGATGTCGTGGTCGCGGATGCGCTCGGCGCGGGCGGCCGCGCTGTCCGTGTCGGCCACCATCCAGTCGCTCGCAAGCGCGCGGAAGCGCCGCGCCATCGTGTCCGGATGCGGACCCAGAGGTTGGCTGAAGACAACGATATCGAAATGCGCGGGATCCAGCGCCTCGAAGCCCGCGAGCGTCAGCCAGCCGACGGGATGCGTCTTCAGCGTCGCGGAAAGCAGGCCGAGCCGCAGGCGGCGCTCCGGCTGGCGTGTGTTGGCGAGCTTCGGCGGGGCTGGTCCGCACAGCAACGTCGCACTTCGTTCCGCGGCCTCGCGGAGCGCCATGCCCGTTGCCGCGGGATGGTAGACGAGGGAGTTTGCGAGCGCTCGCCAGGCGATCGAATCGTCCGGCGCCGCTGCCACGGCATCTCGCGCGGCGGCGAGCCCGCCCTCCTGGTCGCCGGACGAGACCCGGGCGTTGGCGAGGTTGCAGAGCGGACCAGGCCTGGGGCCGATCTCCGCCACCAGCGCCTCCAGCACCACGCGGGCGCGCCCGTGGCGGTGCGCGCGCACCAGGGCGGCGCCGAGATTGTTGCGTAAATCGATCGAACCAGGCTCGAGCTCCAGCGCCCGTTCGATGGCGGCGACCGCGCCTCCGGCATCGAGTGTGCGGGTCAGCGCGTCGGCGCGCACGCGAGCGACGAGGGCGGATTCCGGCGCCAGGATCGCGGCGGCCTCCAGCAGGTCCACCGCCTCCGCCCGCCGGCCGACGCGGTCGAGCAGAAGGCCGCGGGCGGCAAGCGTGGCCGGCCTGCTCCCGCCTTCCTGTTCAAGGCGCGCCAGTTCCGCCTCCGCCCGTCCGGCGGCGAACGCCGCCTCCGCCCGATGCAGGCTCCAGGGGATGCAAGCCGGTTCGAGCCGCGCCGCCTCGCCGAACGCGGCCTCCGCCGCCGCGGCGTCGCCGGTCAGCATCAGGGCGAGGCCGAGCGCGTCCCATGCCTCGGCCCGCTCGGGCGACGCGGCGCAGGCGCGCAGCAGCAGCATCTGCGCCCGCGCGCCGTCGCCCCGCGCGATGTGCAGGGAGGCGAGGCCGACCAGCGCCTCCGGCCGCGTCGGGTCCCGCGCGAGGGTTGCTTCGTAGGCGCGGGCGGCAGCGTCCTTGTTGCCGGCGCGGCGCAGGAGTTCGGCACGGCGGAGAGTCGGCTCGGACCAGTCGGGCGCCGCTTCCTCCGCCTGTGCAACGAGCGCCAGGGCGCGCGCCATATCGCCCGTCGCGCCTTCGGCGAGTGCGAGGTTCAGCAGCGTGGCGGCGGAACTGTCGCCAAGCGCCACGGCCCTGCGCAGCACAGGCAATGCGGCTACCGGCCGCGAGGCAGCCAGGTGCGTCATTCCGAGCACCGCAAGATGGGCAGCGCTCGCCGCTTCATCCGTGCTACCCGCATCGAGCAAGGCCAGCGCGGTCGCGGGATCGCCCAGGTCGAGCAGCATCCGCGCCAGGTCCGATGTATCGTGGCTGGAGCCCGCGGCGCCTGCCGCCGTCGGGGCCTCACGCATCGGCACTTCTCGCGGTGGCGCGGAAGACCAGGCCGCGCACCGGCTGGCCCGCCTCGAGCCGAAGCACCTCCTCGCGCGCCTCGACGAGTCGCAGGCCGGCCGCGGCCAGTGACGCTTCCAGCATCGCGCGGCCATGCAGGAAACGACCGCGCGGACCCAGGACCCAGCGCCCGTCCTCGTCGCCGAGTTCGACGGACGCAAGAAACTGCCCGCCGGGCGCGAGCCGCGCGCGCACGCTCTCGAGCAGCGGGAGTGGGTCGCCGATGTAGCAGAGCAGGTCGGCGGCGGTGATCAGGGGCCAGCGCCGCTGGTCGCCCGCAAGAAATGTCCCGGCCTCCCCGTGGATCAGTTCCGCGTAGAGGTTCTTCGCCGCAGCCTCGCGCAGCATCGCGGCGGAGAGATCGACGCCCGTCGCCGGCCCGGTCGCGACATCGCCGAGCGCGAGCGCCACGAGCCCGGTGCCGCAGCCGAGGTCGAGCCAGGGCTCGGTTGCGGTGCCCTCGTCGAGCATCTGCCGCATGACGCCGGGGATGCGGTACTCCAGCCCGATGATATCGTAGTCGAAACGCTCCGCCCAACCGTCGAACACCGCGGTGACATAGGCCGCGGGTGCCGTCTCCTCCGCCGGGCACATCCCCGCCGAGGCCGCGAGGTGGCGGACATAGGCATCCTCCGGCGCCAGCTTGTGTGCGTCGGCATAGCTCCGCGCGGCTTCGTCGTGCCTGCCGAGCCGCGAGAGCGCGTGGCCGAGCAGGCCCATCACGCGTGCGTCCACCGCGCCGTCTCGCCGCGCTGCCTCGGCGAGGCGGAGCGCGCCCGCGGCATCGCCACCTCGCATGGCGAGCAGGATCGCGGCAGTGCGCAGGCCGGGATGCGCGGGCGCTCTCGCGATGCCGTCGGCGAGCACCCGCGCGGCGATTGCCGCTTGGCCGTCGCGCTCGAACGCCGTGGCGAGCGCCTCGCGGTACCAGGGGTTGGCTGGGCGCGCCGCCACCGCCTCGTCGAGGCACGGGATGGCATCCGCGTTGCGGCCGAGATCGATCAGCGCAATGCCGAGCACGGTCTTGGCATCCGCGTCATCCGGCGCCGCGATGACGGCCTCGGCCGCGTCGGCGGCGGCGCCCGCGGCGTCGTCGCAGCGGAGGCGGGCCTCGGCGCGGACGAGCAGCAGCGCCGTGCGTGGCTCCGCCGCGATGGCGGGGTCGAGCGCCGCGCGGGCGGCGTCTGGGTCGCCCTGGGCGAGGTGTAGCCGCGCCTCCAGTTCCGCGAGTTCCGTGCTGCCCGCAAGCTTGTCACGCAGCGACGCGATCAGCGGGCCGGCGGCCGCGGGCCTTCCGGCCACGAGCAGGGTGCGGGCGCGGGCTGCGAGGATCGAGTGGTCGGGGGCATATCTGTCCATGGAAGCTCCTTTTGAGCCGGGGCGGTGACGGCGGACGGTCCCGGTGGAACCGCGGATCAGGCGCGGCCCGTCATGCAATGAGACCCTGTGCCTGCACCGCGAGGCTGGTGAGGTCCGTGCTGCCCGCGCTCTGCTGCTGGCTGTTGAGCAGGAACTGGTCGGTGAGCGCGCTGACGTAGTTCGGGTCCGCGAGGCGCGAATAATCGAGGCGCGAGTTGATCGCCTGTTCCTGCGCCCCCTGGTCCTGGAAGACGATCTGCTGCGGAATACCGAGTGCGGTGGTGACGACGTTGAACAGGATCGGGCTCGAGAGCACGTCCAGCGCCGAGGTGATCGTTCCGGCCTGGGACTGGAAGGTCAGCGCGTCCGAAAGCCCCGGCGTCGCGGCATCGAGCGACTGGCGCCACATCACCTCGGCATAGCCGTTGGCGATGGCCTGCTGCACCGACGGGTTCTGCAGCACCGCGAGGCCCTTGGTCGCAAACTGGTAGGTCTTCACGGCGGCAAGCCAGGCGGCGTTGGAACCCGAGACCTGGTTGACCAGTGAACCCGGGTCCGACGGGTTTGACATCAGGACCTTCTGGGCCAGCGCCGTGTAGGACGCCTCGGCTCCGAGCCCGTTCGCTGTCAGCAGGACCTTGAGCGCGGTCGGGTTGGCGAGCAGCTGCTGCGGCGTGGTCGCGGTGGCGACGGCCTGCTGGAACGTGGCGATGTCGCGCGCGACCGCGGGCTGCCTGGCGGTGGCGGCGATGTCCTGGGTCCTGTTCTGCTGCGCGATGTGCAGCGTGTTGATCGGGTTGGCGCCGATGCCGCCACCGCCACCGCCGGTCCCCTCGATCGTGGACAGCAGCGAGGCGGCTGTGCTGTTGCCGCCGTTGATCACCGAACCCTGGAACAGCGAGACAAGATAGCCGCTCATCGCCCGCGCCCCCGCTCAGCTGTCGGCGAGGCCGGCGGCGATGTTCTCGTTGACCTCAATCAGGAAGTCGAAGTTCGGCTGCTCCAGCGCGGCCTCGCGCTGCACCGTCATCGCGACCGAGGCGATCATGGCGCGCAACCGCTCCGGCAGCTGGTTTGCCGGGTCGCGCACCTGGTCGAGCACGCTGGACCACAGCAGCGACGTATCCGCGAGCGCTCGCACCCGGTCCGCCGGCGCGCCTCGTGCGCCGAGGCGCAGTGCCGCGATAACCCGCGTGAAGATTTCGGCCTCCTGCGCGCGCATGCTGCGAGCGGCGGAACTCGCGGCGTAGGCGCGTTCCGCGCGCCGGACGGTGCCGGGATTGTTCATGGGCAGGTCTCCGCGATTTTCGTGGCTGGGTTGGACAGCATGCTGGCCGGCACGTCGGGTGCGGCCGATGGGGACGGGTGGCCGAGCACCGCGTCCTCGTGGCGGATGATGCGCCGTGCGAGGCGCAGCGCCTGGTAGCCCTGGTCGGCCTCCGCCGCGGCGAGGGCGCGGTCGAGAATGGAGCAGGCGAGTTGCGACGTGGTCGCGGCCTGGAAGGCGGCGACGTAGTGGCGCGCCGCGGCGAGACCTGCCTCGCGTTCCTCGGTGGTGCCGATATAGGCGGTCTGCAGCGCGAAGTAGATCCGCCGCGCCGGCGTGCAAGCTTCCGCTGGCGTCATGATCTGCTTGCCGAACAGGAAGCGCGCATGCGCGGTGAGCTCGATGCGCGATTTGGTACGAAAGCGGATCGGGGCGCCGTTGACGATCATCGTCTCCCCCTGGCGCAGTTCCAGGACCAGCGTCGACATGGGCTTGCCTCACCTCCGTGACCGATGAAACGCCGGGCGCGGGCCTTTTGCCCGTGCCGGAAGGTGGCGCTACTTGAAGAGGGAGAGCAGGCTCTGCGGCGCGCTGTTGGCGATGGAGAGCGACTGCGTTCCGAGCTGCTGCTTGATCTGCAGCGAGGTCAGGAGTGCGGATTCCTGCGCCAGGTTGGCATCGATCAGCGACCCGAGGCCGGAGTTCAGCGCGTCGATCTTGTCGCTGTTGTAGGTGATCTGGTTGTTCACGTAGGTCGTTGCGTTACCATACGTGTTCAGCTCGCTGCCCAGCGTGTTCAGCGTCGTGAGGAACGTGCCCGTGCCGGTGATCAGCGCCTGCACGGTGGACGCGCCGTTGAGCTGCGTGCTGGTGAAGTTGACCGAAGCGAAAAAGGCCGAGCCGCCGAAGGTCGCGACATGATAGGTGGCACCCAGTTCGTTGCGCACCACGCCGATGGCGCCGAACGACCCGGTGCTGCCGGTGATGTTGCCGATCAGCGTCTTGCCGTTGTAGCCGGCGTCCTGGATGAACGTCTTCACGTTCGCCATCATCGACTGGTACTGCTGCACGTACTGCGAGCGGGTGGTGCCGGTCACGGTGCCGTCCGCCAGCTTCACGAGCACGGCGCGGGCGCTGTTCAGCGTGTTCGAGATGCTGTTGAGCGCCGTCACGGTCGTCGACAGCAGTCCCTGGACGTTGCCGAGCTGCTGGTTGGCGCTGGTCAGCGCGCCGACATCCGAGCGCACGCGCTGCGCGACGGCATAGGCCGCGCCGTCGTCGGTCGCATCCGCCACGCGATAGCCGGTCGAGATCTGCTTCTGGGTCGCGGCGAGCGACGCGTTGGTGGCCGTGAGGCTCTCCAGCGCGATCTGCGCGGTGATATTGGTGTTGATCGAGAACTGCGTCATGGGGGCGTTTTCCTTCGGGTCCGGTGTGTGCTGAGCACGTTGCAGGGGCCCCCGCCGTTTTGCGGGACTGCGGCGATCCTCGCGGGCGGAGGTAAAGGGAGCGTGAAGCGCGCGGCGGATTTCAGCCCAGCACGGACACCAACGACGAGAACGGCACGCTCAGCGCGCCCATCTGCAGCATGAGCCCGCTGCCACTGTTCCCCACGCCGGAGGCGGTGCCGACCACGGAGAAGGGCAGCGAGGCACCGCCCTGCGTGACGCTCACGCTGTAGGCGCCGTCCGGCAGCTGCGTGCCGTTGCCAGTCTGGCCGTTCCAGCTCCAGCTGTTCTGCCCCTGGCGCGCCTGCACGGTCTGCTGGTCCAGCACATTGCCCGCGGCATCGGTGACGGTGATGGCGACCGGCCCGGCGCTCGCGGCGGTGTAGTCGAGCCCGGCGGTGCCTTTCTGCAGCGCGAGCTGGCCGGAGGTCACGGCGACCTGCTTGCCCACCATCTGTGCCGATTGCAGCATCGTGCCGTCCTGCGTGTACTGGATGAGCCGCGTCAGGCTGTTGTTGGTGTTGATCTGCTGCTCGACGGAGGTGAACTGCACCAGCTCGGAGGTGAACTGGTTGGTGTCCATGGGCGAGGTCGGGTCCTGGTTCTGCAGCTGCGTCATCAGCATGTTCAGGAAGTCGGTGAAATTGCCGCCGAGCGATGCGAGCGGGCTGGTGGCGTTGGTGGCCGCGGTGGTCTGGGCGGCGGCGGTGGCGGCGAGGCTGGTGGTCATGCGGCGTCTCCCTGGTCAGGCGCTGATGTCGAGGGCTGCGGCGAAATCCGTCTCGCTGACGGAACGGGCGGGCGGCGGGTGCCGTCGCGGCTGACCGCCTGGCTGGCGGAAGCCGCGATCAGGCGTCTCGCCGCCGGACGGGGGCGTGCCGGGCGGGTGGACGATCACGCGCGTCTCGGCAGGCAGGCCGGCGCGCAGCAGCGACGCCTCGAGGTTTGGCCGTGCCGTGGCGAGCGCCTCGGCCGATGCCTGGTGGCTGGCGCTGATGGTCACCACCGGCGGCGCGCCGTGCGGCGCTGAAATGCGGATCGCCACGTCGCCGAGCGCCGGCGGTGCCAGGTGCAGCGTGATGGTGGTGGCGTTGGCTGTTGGCGGTCGCGGCAGTTGGGCGAGCGTAGCGGAGACCTGCGCGACGGTGGCACGCGCCGTGCTCGCGGCGGTCGGCGCGGACGTGGCGGAGGCGGCGGAACCCACCGTCAGTAACGCGAGGTTGGAGATCGCGGCTTGCGTCGCCGGGAGCGGCGCCCTGGGCTCGGGTGCCGCCGCATGCGGCGTCGTCGCGACCGGGGGCGTCGTTGGGTGCGAACTTCCGGGCGCGGCGCGGGCGCCCGCGTCGGGAGCGGCGCGCAGGGTCGGAGAGAGAACGGCCGGTCCCGTGGCCGCTTGTGCCGCCAGCGTCGCCGGCGTTGCGGGCCGGCCCGCTTTGGCGGGAGGGATGGCGCGGGTGGGTGGCGTTGGCGCGTCGAGGGCCAACGCCGCGGTGGCGACCTGCCGCGTCGCCGGGAAACCTCGCTTGCCGTCCTGCGCCGGCGCGTGGCCGACGCTGGGCGCATCCTTCGTGGGCGGAATGTCCGGCTTCGCGGCGGTGGCGCGGGGCAGGGCGGGTTGCAACGGCGCTGGCGGGCCGACGACGGCCGGGGTGCCGGCGAGCGCGAGGACGGTGGGCTGGACCGGCGTCGCGGTGCTGGCGGCCGGCTTTCGCCCGGCGTCGCGCGGCCGCTTGCCGGCGGCGGCCGCGCCCTTCACGGGCGGCGTGTCGGATGGCGCGGCGGTTCGCTGGCTCAGCTTACCGGCAGCGAGCGCCGCGAGGACCGCGATCGCGAAGCTCGGTGGCGGCGGAGGCGTCGCTGGCACCGGGGCCGGTTTCGCCGGTGGCGCGCAATTCGCGCTCGCGCGCGCCGTGTCCGGAGGCGGCGGGAACGGGATGGCGGCAGACATGGGGGTGCCCATGGCCACGGCCCTGCAAGTCCGCTGCCAGTTCCATCGCGTGGCAATAGCGTGGCTCGCCCTCGGCAGCGATCGCAGCCCGGCATATGTTGCCGGGTCGGAACGGTCCTGCGTGCCTGCCATGCCGCGCGGATCCGTGTCGTTCCCGCGACGACCGGGCTGGCATGCTTCCTGCCTCCCGCATGCGATCAGCAGCAGGCCCGGGAGCATCCCATGTCGATCTTCGGCGCGCTGGACACGGCGGTGAGCGGGCTCAACGCCCAGGCCGCCTCGTTCAGCAACATCAGCGACAACATCGCCAACAGCCAGACGGTCGGCTTCAAGGGCATCGGCACCTCGTTCGAGGACTACCTCACCGAGAGCAACGCCACCACGAACGAGTCCGGCTCCGTCGTCGCGCGCCCCGACTACCAGAATACGCTGCAGGGCACGATCGCGCAGAACAACAACCCGACGAGCCTCGCGATCTCCGGCCAGGGGTTCTTCGTGGTCAGCCGGCCGGACGGCATGGCCGCCGCCGGCGCCACCACGGACACGTTCGCGCCGCAGCAGTACTTCACCCGCGCCGGCGATTTCAGCGAGGACAAGAACGGCTACCTCGTCAACAGCGCCGGCGACGCGCTCAACGGCTGGCCGATCGACGCGGCGACGGGCCAGGCGAACACCTCCGTCCTCGCGCCGATCCAGATCACCCAGACACAGTATGCCCCCGTGGCGACGACCGCCATGACGCTCTCGGCCAACCTGCCCGCGACGCCCTCGACGACGACGCCGATCACCTCGCAGGTCAGCGTCTACGACGCGCTCGGCACCGCCCATACCGTCACGCTGAACTGGACGCAGCTTGCCCCCAATTCCTGGCAGGTCTCGATCAACGTGCCGGACGACACGCTCTCCGCCGCTCGCGGCACCGCCATCGTGAATTTCGGCCCGACGGCGAGCGGCAACCCGGTGGCCGACGGCACCATCGGCGGCATCACCGGCGCCACCGGCAGCGTGAACCCCACGGGCTACGCCGCGAACGGGGCGGCGACGCTGACCTTCTCCACGAACCTCGGCGGCGGCGCGCCGCAGACCATCGCGCTCAACCTCGGCAATTACGGTTCGTCAACGGGTCTCACGCAATATGCCGGCGGCAGCTTCAACCTGACCGGGCTGACGCAGAACGGCGTCCCGCCCGGCTCGTTCAGCGGCGTCAGCACCACGAGTGCCGGGGATGTCGTCGTCAACTACAACAACGGGCAGAGCCGGATCATCGCGCAGGTGCCGATCGTGACCTTCGCCAACCCCGACGCGCTGCAACGCCAGGACGGCCAGGCCTTCACCGCGACCGTCGATGCCGGCGACCCGCTGGCCCAGGCCGCCGGCAGCAACGGCGCCGGAACGCTCGTGACGTCCGCCGACGAGCAGTCCAACGTCGACATCGCCTCCGAGTTCACCCATCTCATCGTCGCCCAGCAGGCCTACACCGCCAACGCCAAGACCGTGACGACGGCGGACCAGATGATGCAGGCGACGATCAACATGATGGGCTGACCGTGCAGCTCTCGGGCGCGCTCGCCAACGCCGGATCCGGGCTCGCCGCCATCGCGCAGGGCTTCGGCGCGATCTCGCAGAACATCGCCAACGCCTCGACGCCGGACTACGCGCGCGAGGTCTCGAACACGGTCGATGTCACCGCCGGCGGCCAGGGCATGGGCACGCGCGCCCGGCCCACGACGCGCGTGCTCGACACCGCGCTCCAGTCGCAGGTGCTGGCGCAGAACGCGACGGTGAGCGCGCTCTCCACCAGCGCCTCGGCACTCGCCAACATCGCCGCGGCGCAGGGCGCGACCGGGCAGGCGCAGGACATCGCGAGCCTGCTCGGCAACCTCGGCGATGCCTTCTCCACCCTGCTCAACGATCCCTCGAACGCGACGCAGCAGGGCGCGGTGGTGTCCGCGGCGGGCGCGCTGGCCGGGCAGATCAACACGCTCGCCAACGCCAGCCAGCAGGGGCGGCAGGCGGCGCAGGCCGCCATCGTCTCCGGTGTCGCCACGCTCAACGCGACGCTGGCGACCATCGGCACGCTGTCGCAACGGATCGTCACGCTGAAGAGCGAGGGCCAGTCCACGGCCGACCTCGAGAACCAGCGCGACGCGGCGATCGACCAGGCGGGGCAGCTTGCCGGCATCCGCTTCCTCGCGCAGGCGGACGGCAACGTCACCGCGTTCACCGCGAGCGGCCTCTCCGTGCCGCTGGACGCCACCGCCTTCGCCACCAAGCCGGCGACAATCTCCGCCGCCTCCACCTATCCCGCCACCCTGCCCGGGGTCACGCTGGGCGGCGTCGATGTCACCCCGACGCTGACTTCCGCGACCGGGGCCGGGGCGATCGGCGCCAACCTCGTGCTGCGCGACCGGACGCTGCCCACCCAGCAGGCGGAACTCGACGAGTTTTCCCATACGCTCTCGACGCGCTTCGACGCCCAGGGCCTGACGTTGTTCACCGACCCCGCGGGCGTCATTCCCGGCACCGGCGGGCCGCCGGTCCAGGCGGGCTATGTCGGCT
>JAJYFW010000322.1 GCA_021785335.1 Pseudomonadota bacterium | reverse complement strand
GGGCCCACCATCAGCGTGAACACCAGCAGCACGCCCACGATCTGCGCCGCCTCGGCGGTGGCGAAGGCGACGATGGCGAGGAACAGCACCGCCATCAGCCGCAGCGACACGCCCTTCGCCTCCGCCAGTTCCGGCTGCAGGCTCGCGAACAGCAGCGGCCGGGAAATGACGCCGAGCGCTGCCAGCGCCACGACGCCGAGCCCCGCGAGCGACCACACCGTCGCGCGGTCCACCGCCAGCACGTTGCCGAACAGCAGCGCCGTCGCCTGGGTCGCGTAGCCGGTGACGAAATGCAGGAACAGGAGGCCGAAGCCCAGCGCCAGCGCGAGCACGAGCCCGATCGCGACGTCGCGCTGCGCGAGCCTTTCGCCCATCAGCCCGATGGCGACCCCGCCCGCGACGGTCATGCCGAGGAGCCCCCAGAGCGGCGGAATGCCGAGGAGGAACGCGCCGGTGGCGCCGGTGAAGCCGATATGCGCGAGCGCGTGGCCGGCGAAGGTCTGGCCTCGCAGCACCAGGAAATAGCCCACCGGCCCCGCGACCAGCGCCACGATCGCGGCCGCGGCGAAGGCGTTGCGCATGAAACCGTAGTCAAGCATCGGCGGCGTGGTCCCCATGGGAGTGTTCGTGCTCGTGCCCATGCCCGCCGCAGCCATGGGTGTCGCGCGCCATGTCCTGCGCGCCCGCCATGACGAAGATGCGCCCGCCGAGCCGCACCACCTCGATGCGCGTGCCGTAGAGGCGCGAGAGCACCGGCGCGGTGATCACCTCGTCCACGGTGCCGAGCGCGGCCTGGCGGTTGCCGACATAGAGCACGCGGTCCATGGCGCCGAGCAGCGGATTCAGCTCGTGTGCGCTGAACAGCACCGTGAGCCCGAGCGAGCGTTGCAGGGATGCAACGAGTTCCACCACGCCGGCCTGGTGGCTGGGGTCGAGCGACATCAGCGGCTCGTCGAGCAGCAGCAGCCTCGGGCTGCCCACCAGCACCTGCGCCAGCAGCAGCCGCTGCCGCTCGCCGCCGGAAAGTTCCGCGAGCGGGCGATGCGCGAGCGCCGAGGCGCAGACGAGTTCCAGCACGCGATCGACCTCGCGGCGCCCCTCGCCTCCGAGCAGCGGCAGGCCCCAGCGCGCGCCGTCCACCACGCCGGCGACGAAATCGTGGCCGGAGAGGCGCAGGTTCGCCGGCACGGCGCGGATCTGCGGCATGTAGCCGATGGCCGGATTGCCGCGCGAGGCGGGCTTGCCGAGCGCTTCGATGGCGCCGCGGCGTGGCGCGACGAGGCCCAGCGCCGCGCGCAGCAGCGTTGTCTTGCCGGCACCGTTGCCGCCGAGGAGGCCGATGAACTCGCCCCGCCCGATCGCGAGGTTCACGCCGGCGAGCACGGTGCGCCCGCCGAGCGCGATCTCCACGTCGCGGAACGAGAGCGCGATCATGACGTTCTCACAGCGGTGCCGGCGCCGGCAGCGCGCGCGCCACCTCGTCGAGCACCGAGAGCATCCATTGCTGCCAGGTGAGGCCCGGCGGCTCGGTCTCGGTGACGCCGATGACGGGCACGCCGGCCTTGCGCGCGACCTGCCGCATGCGCGCCGCTATCGGGCCCGCGGCCTGGGCGTTGTAGACGAGCAGCTTGACGCGGTGGGAGCGCAGGTCGTTCTCGAACGTTGCGATGTCGCGCGCGCTCGGCTCGGTGCCGTTCATCACCGCGAGCTGGAAGCGCCGTTCCAGCACCGTCATGCCGAGGGCGTGGAACATGTAGCCGAACACCGGCTCGGTCGCCGCGACCGCGGTGCCGGCGAGGCGGGCGCGCAGGGCCGCGATGCGCGCCTCGAGCGGCGCCATCGAGACAAGGAACGCGGCGAGGCGCTTGCGGTCCTCCGCCGCGTGCGCGGGGTCGCGGTTCGCCAGCACCGCGGCGAGGCGCCGCGCGAGCGCCGTCATCGTTGTGGGATCGTACCAGATATGCGGGTTGTCGCCGATATCCTTCCCGACGAGACCGGCGACGACGATCGCGACGCGGCCCCGGTGCCTCGTCGCGCGCAGCAGCTTCGTCATCCACGGGTCGTAGCCGGCGCCGTTGGCGATCGCGATGTCCGCCCGCGCGAGTGCCCGCGCCACCGCCGGGCTTGCCTCGAACATGTGCGGGTCCTGGTCCGGGTTGTCGAGGACGGAGGTGACATCGACCGTGTCGCCGCCGATCTGGCGGGCGATGTCGCCGTAGAAATTCTCGGCCGCCACCACGCCGATGCGTCCCGCCGCGAACGCGGTGGCGGGGAGGGGCACGAGGAGGGCGGCGGCAAAGGCGGTAGCGACGAGACGGCGCATGGCGTGATCCAGCTTCCAATAGCAATGTTATAACATAACACCCGGCGCGACAATCCGACGGGAAGGGCTTCGCCCTGCCCTCAGCCGGCCAGCCGCCGGTAAAGCCCCAAATATTCCTCCGCCATCCGCCGCGCGGTCCAGCGTCGCTCGAACTCGGCGCGTATCCCGGCGCGGTCGATCGCCATCGCGCGCGGGAGGGCGGCGACCGCGCCGGCGGCGTCCTCCACGATGCAGCCGGTGACGCCCTCATCGAGCACCTCCGGCACCGAGCCGCGGCGATAGGCAACGACCGGGCAGCCGCACGCCATCGCCTCGATCATGACGAGGCCGAACGGCTCGGGCCAAGCGATGGGCAGCAGCACCGCCGCGGCACCGGAGAGGAACTCCGGTTTCTGCCCGTCCTCGATCTCGCCGACATACTCGACGCCGGGCCCGGCGAGGCGCGGGGCGACCACCGCCTCGTACCACGCGCGGTCCTCCTCGCCGATCTTGGCGGCGATTTTGATCGGCATCCCCGCGGCGCGCGCGATGTCGAGCGCATCCGCGACACCCTTCTCCGGCGACATTCGGCCGAGGAAGGCGAGATAGCCAGGCTTCGCCGGAACCGGACGCAGCAGATCGCGCGGCATGCCGTGCAGCACCGTCGCGAGCCAGCCGAGCTCCGGCGCCGGAGAGCGTTGCGAATCAGAAATGGAAACCAGATGCGCCCCGGGGAACAGGCCGTAGATCTCGCGCACCCAGTCCTGGTCCATGCGCCCGTGCAGCGTCGTAAGGAACGGCGTCGCCTGGCGGGAGAACAGCGGCAGCGGCCAGAAGTCGATGTGGAAATGCAGCACGTCGAACCGCTCGGCCTCGCGGCGCACCAGTTCCAGCATGCGCATGTAGGGCGCGCCGTTGACCTCGAAATTCGGCACGAACCGCGCGGCCTTTTCGCGCACAGGCACCAGCCGCGCGCTGGTGCGGCTGTCGCCCGCGGCGAACAGCGTGACCTCATGGCCCATCGCCACCAGCTCTTCCGTCAGCCAGTGCACCACGCGTTCGGTGCCGCCATAGCGCCGCGGCGGCACCGTCTCGAACAGCGGCGCGATCTGCGCGATCCGCATGCGGCGGGCGGGCGCGGTCAGCCGCGCAGCAGCTCGGCCGCGGCCGGCGCGAAATAGGTCAGCACCCCGGCGCAGCCCGCGCGCTTGAACGCCATCAGGCTCTCCAGGATCGCGCGGTCGCGGTCCATCCAGCCGCGTTCGATCGCGCCCGCGAGCATCGCGTACTCGCCGGACACCTGGTAGGCGAAGGTCGGCACGCCGAACCGCTCGTGCACGCGGCGGATGATGTCGAGATACGGCATGCCGGGCTTGACCATCACCATGTCCGCCCCCTCCTCGAGGTCGAGCGCCACCTCGCGCAGCGCCTCGTCGGAGTTCGCCGGGTCCATCTGGTAGGTCTTCTTGTCGCCCTTGAGCGC
>JAJYFW010000321.1 GCA_021785335.1 Pseudomonadota bacterium | reverse complement strand
ATTCGATCGGCAGGCCGTGGCAGTCCCAGCCAGGGATGTAGGCGGCGTCGTAGCCGGCCATCTGGCGGGCGCGGTTGACCACGTCCTTGAGGATTTTATTGAGCGCGGTGCCGATATGCAGATGGCCGTTGGCATACGGCGGCCCGTCATGCAGGATGAATTTCGGCCGGCCGCGCGACTGCGCGCGCAGGCGCTTCCACAGCTCGATCTGCCGCCAGCGCGCCA
Source organism: Pseudomonadota bacterium (assembly GCA_021785335.1). The sequence goes on along the minus strand of JAJYFW010000321.1, from coordinate 3,563 downwards.
GCAGCTCCGGCTCGCGCTTCGGCAGTTCGCCGCGCATCGGGAAGCGCGTGGTCGGCAGGAATACCGTGTCGCGATAGTCGGTCCGCTCGTTCATGGGGCCTCTATGCGGAGGCGGATGGCACGCGGTCAAGCAGCCGCCGCGCCGCCGCCGCATCCAGCGCAATCTGGGCGCGCAGCTCGTCAAGGCCGGCAAAGCGCCGCTCGGCGCGCAGGAAGGCATGCAGCCCGACCGCCAGTTCGGCACCATAGAGATCGCCGGTGAAATCGAACAGGTTCACCTCCAGCCGGCTTTCCGTCCCGGCGCTGACGGTGGGGCGGCGGCCGATATTGGCGACGCCCGGACGGGTGGTCCCGTCCGGCAGCCGCGTCGTCACGGCATAGACGCCGCGCGCCGGCTCCAGATGCCGCCCAAGCGGGATATTGGCGGTCGGGAAGCCGATGCTGCGTCCGCGCGCGTCGCCGTGCTCCACCGCGCCCACGATCGCCCAGGGCCGGCCGAGCATCGCGGCGGCGCGTTCCGGATACCCGTCCTGCAGCGCGCGGCGGATCAGGCTCGATGAGACCGGGCCGGAGGCGTCGCCGAACGGTGTTGCGACCGTCAGCCCGATCCCCAGCGCCTCCACGCGCTCGGCCAGGAGAGCGACGCTGCCGCCGCGGCGATGGCCGAACGCGAAGTCGGGGCCGCAGACCAGATGCCTGGCGCCGATGCCTCGGTGCAGCACGTCGGCGACGAACTGCTCGGCCGACATCTCGCTGAAGGCGCGGTCGAACGGCAGTTCATAGAGCAGTTCCACCCCCAGCGCCGCCAGCGCCGTCGCCCGCTCGCCGGCGAGCGTGAGGCGGAACGGCGGGTCGTCGGGGCGGAACAACTCGCGCGGATGCGGCTCGAAGGTCAGCACCGCACGCGGCGCGTCCGGCCGGGCGGCATGGACGGTGCGCAGCACATGGGCGTGGCCGAGATGCACGCCGTCGAAATTGCCCAGCGCCACCGCCCCGCCGCGCGCCGCGTCCGGCAGGCCGCGCCAGTCGCGCAGGACCCGCATGCTCACCCGCGCGACGGCGGGATCACCACCGCCTCGCCCTCGATCACCGGCTTGCCGCCGACGGTGCAGACGGTGCGGAACGTGGCCCGCTTCTTCCCGGCATCCAGCGCCGTTACCTCGACCGTCGCGGTCACGGTGTCGCCGATCTTCACCGGGGCGCGGAAACGCAGGCTCTGGCTGAGATAGACCGTCCCGGGGCCGGGCAGCTTGGTGCCCAGCACGGCGCTGATCAGCCCGGCGGAGAGCATGCCGTGCGCGACGCGCTGCTTGAACAGGCTGCCGGCCGCCGCCTCGGCGTTCAGGTGAACCGGGTTGGTGTCCGTGCTGACTGCGGCGAACAGAAGGATGTCGGCCTCGGTGATGGTCTTGCCCGTGCTCGCCGCGTCGCCCGGCCTGAGGTCCTCGAAGCAGACGCCGTCGGTCATCGCTTGCGCTCCTGTGCGGTGCAGCATGCTTGTCCATCGCCAGCCGCGCGCCGTCCAGCCTCTTGCGCCGCATGGGTCGGCGGCGGAGAACGCCTCGCGGCAGAGGGGGATCGGAGCATGACGGAAACAGGCGAACAGGCGGCTTCGCTGCTGCAGGGGGCGCGACAGGGCACGCGACCGCCGCTGGCGGCGCTGCCGGCGGCGCTGCGGCCGGCGGACCCTGCCGGCGCCTATGCGATCCAGCGCGCGGCGGCGGCCGGGGTCGCGCTCGGCGGGTGGAAGGTCGGCGCGGCCGGACCGGACAAACCCTGCTTCTGCGCCCCGCTTCCCGCCGCCGGCATCCACGCCAGCCCGGCGCGGCTGGCGCGCGGGCGGCTGCGCGGCATCGAGGCGGAGGTCGCGTTCCGCCTCGGCCATGACCTGCCGGCGCGCGCCGCCCCCTATTCCCGCGCCGAGGTCATCGCCGCGCTGGCCGCCGCGCATCCGGCGATCGAGGTTCTGGAGTCCGCCTATCTCGATCCGGATGCGGTCGATCCGCTGAGCAATCTTGCCGATTCGATCATGCATGGCGGCTTCGTCCACGGTGCCGGCGTCGCCGCATGGCAGAGCCTCGATTTTGCGGCCATGACGGTGACGCAGACGATCGACGGCGCCGCCCTGACGCGCACCGGCAATCCCGCCGGCGACATGATCCGCCTGATCGAATGGCTGGCCAACGAGGGCAGCCGGTGGGCAGGCGGCCTGCGCGCCGGCCAGTTCGTCACCTGCGGCTCCTGGACCGGCAAGACCCTGGCGCCCGCCGGCGCACGGGCGCTGGTCAGCTTCCCCGGTCTCGGCGAGGCCGCGCTGGCCTTCGCGCCATGACCGCGCTCGCCGGCCGCATTGCCCTCGTGACCGGCGCCAGCCGCGGCATCGGCCGGGCCGTGGCGGTGGAACTGGCGCGGCGGGGTGCGCAGGTGGTCATCACCGCACGCAGCCAGGGCGGGCTGGAGGAGACCGACGACGGGGATTTTTCCTCGCCGGCGGCGCTCGAGCTGGCGCGGGCGATGCGCCGCGCCGCGCCCTACGACAAGGGCTGGGCCGCGCGGTTTCTGGAGGCGACGCCGGAGGGCGCGCTCAAGTCCGCGGCGCGCGCGCTCCTGCACCGGGATTTGCCCGAAGACGACTACGTGCGCGTGGCGCGCGAGAAGCTGAGGATGCGGCGACTGGAACTGCAGCGCCGCCGCCTGAGCGCCGCGTCCGGCGACGCGCGCGAGATGGCGAAGATCGTGGCCGATTTGAACCTGGGAACGAAGACGGGCGCGTGACGCGAGGCGGATAAAGGAGAACCATGGCCATTCAGACGAGCCAGGCGATGAAAAACCTCATCGACCTGGGCAAGGAGCACGGCTACTTGACGCTCGAGGAGATCAGCCGTACCGTCTCCGTCGCCAACATGAAGACCGAAGAGGTCGACGAGTTGATGACGGCGCTTGAGGATCTCGGCGTCGAGGTCGTCGACCGCAAAAAGCCCAACGCGAGTCCGATCGTCGAGCGCGAGCGCTTCTCCGAGGACTGGGGCGGCTCGTCGGACATCTCCAACTCGATTCGGATGTATCTGTCGGAGATGGGCCGCGTCCCGCTGCTCAACCGCGAGGAGGAGGTCACGCTGGCGCGCAACGTGCGCGAGCGCGAGAAGGAACTGCGCATGCTCGTGCTGGAGTCTCCGGTCACCATGCGCGAGATCCGCTCCTGGGAGACCCTGATCGAGGCCCAGGAGATGACGCCCAAGGAACTGATGCCGCGCGGACGCAAGACCACCGCCGAATTGACGGGCATGCGCCGCAAGATGAAATCGGTCGCGCAGTTCATCACCAAGGCCGAAAAGCAGATGCAGGCCCTGCGCGAGAAGCTGGAAAGCCCCAAGCTCACGCCGCAGCGCCGCATCAAGCTGCAAAAGAAGATCGAGGGCATCAACAAGCTCGTCATCGCCCGCATCGTCAGCTTGAACCTGAACCAGGAGAAGATCAAGCGCCTGACCAACAAGATCAAGAACCTGGCCGGCAAGATCGACGAGTGCAAGGACGAGATGTCGCGCTACCAGAAACGCTACGGC
>JAJYFW010000320.1 GCA_021785335.1 Pseudomonadota bacterium | reverse complement strand
GTCGGCGCCGCCGATATAGGCCTCGGGCTGGGCCATCGCCGGCACGTTGAGGAACGCCAGGGACTGGCGAAGGTGGTGGTTGGCGCCGAAGCCGCCGATGCCGCCGGGCGAGGCGCTGACGACGGCGCCTGGCTTGCCGCTCCAGACGCTGTGGCCGTAGGGGCGCGAGCCGATGTCGATGGCGTTCTTGAGCGCCGCGGGGACCGAGCGGTTGTGCTCCGGCGTCACGAACAGCACCGCGTCCGAGGCGCGGATGCGGTCGCGGAACGCGGTCCATTGCGCCGGCGGGTTGGCGTCGCCGTCCTGGTTGTAGAGGGGGAGCTGGCCGATCTCGACGATCTCGCCGGCGAGCGAGGCGGGCTGCAGCGCGATCAGCGCGCGGGCGACTTTGCGGTTGATGGAATCCTGGCGCAGGCTTCCGACCAGGACCGCGACGCGATAGGGACCGGCCATCCGGGACTTCCTTTTGCTGGCGTTGGCGATGGACGAAACGGTAGGACGGCCGGGCACGGCGCGTAATCTTACGATTTTTTCATCTCGGGCGTGAGCGTGTCAGGCGGCTTCCGGGAAGAGTGAGCGCAGGCCGGCCTCGGTCGCGGGGCAGAGGCCGCGCTCCGTGACGAGGCCGGTGACCAGGCGGGCCGGCGTCACGTCGAAGGCGGGGTTGGCGGTGGGGGATGTTTCGGGGGTGATACGGACCGAGGCGATGTCGCCGGTTTGCGTCCTGCCGGTCATGATGGCGACTTCGTTGCCGTTGCGTTCCTCGATGGGGATCTGGCGGCCGGTGGCGAGGTTCCAGTCGATGGTGGAGGAGGGGACGGCGACGTGGAAGGGCACGGCGTTGTCGTGCGCGGCGAGCGCCTTGAGGTAGGTGCCGATCTTGTTGGCGACGTCGCCGTTGCGCGTGACGCGGTCGGCGCCGACGATGGCGAGGTCCACCTTGCCGTGCTGCATCAGGTGGCCGCCGGCGTTGTCCGCGATGACGGTGTGCGGCACGCCGTGGCGGCCGAGTTCCCAGGCGGTGAGCGAGGCGCCCTGGTTGCGCGGGCGGGTCTCGTCCACCCAGACATGCAGGTCGAGGCCGCGCTCGTGCGCGACGTAGATAGGCGCGAGAGCCGTGCCCCAGTCCACGGTGGCGAGCCAGCCGGCGTTGCAGTGGGTGAGGAGGTTGACACGGCCGGAACGTTTTCGGGCGATGGCCTCGATGAGGGTGGCGCCGTGGCGGCCGATGGCCTCGCACTGCGCGGCGTCCTCGTCGGCGATGCGCGCGGCCTCCGCATAGGCGGCGCCGGCGCGGGACCCGTCGCTGGTGGCGCGCAGGCGGGCCATCATGCGGCGCAGCGCCCAGGCGAGGTTCACCGCGGTGGGGCGGGTGGCGTTGAGCAGCGCGGCGGCGCGGTCCAGCGACGCGAGCGAGGGGTCCGCGCGCGCGGCGAGGCACAGACCGTAGGCGGCGGTGGCGCCGATCAGCGGCGCGCCGCGCACCAGCATGGCGCTGATGGCGTGGGCGGCGTCGTCGAGGCTGCGCAGGGGGACGGTCTCGAAGGCCCAGGGCAGGCGGGTCTGGTCGATGATGCGGACGGTCCAGCCGTCGGGATCGACCCAGATGCTGCGGTAGGGTTTGCCGTCCACCTTCATCGCGGGTTCCTTCGGGTCAGATTCTCGTGCGCAGGACGCAGACGAGCGTAAACAGGCGGCGCGCGGTTTCGAGATCGAGCTCGATTTTGCCGGCGAGGCGCCGGCGCAGCAGTTCCGCGCCCTCGTTGTGCAGGCCGCGCCGGCCCATGTCGATCGCCTGGATGCGCGCCGCGCGGCCCTCGGCGATGGCGGTCATGTGGGATTCGACCAGCATCTCGTAGTCGCGGATGAGGCCGCGGAACGGGCCCAGGGCGAGGACGTGGGCGATGATCGGTGCGCCCTCCACGTCGCGGATGTCGAACACCAGGCGGCCGTGCTGGACCAGGAGGTGCAGCACCAGCGGCGCCGGCGGCCGGCCCACGGGGCGGAAGCGGTTGTCGCCCAGGAGGTCGGCGACGGCCTGCGCGCGATCGGCCTCGAGGAGCGGCGAGGTGTGCACCGGCGCCTCGTCCTCGAGGACGATGCGGTGCAGGTCAGGCATCGCCGGGCTCGGACATCGGGGCCTGGCTCAGACGGCCGGGGGGTGGCGCAGGAAGCCGAGGGCGAGCATGGCGCCGACCGTGGCCCCCTTGATCGGGCGCAGGAGGCCGAGGATGAGGACGGCGGTGAGCGGCAGGAAGATCGCGACCTCGGTTGCCGTGGAGGGCGAGAAGGCGCGTTCCACGGCGATGAGCAGCGCCACGACGATGTGGCCGACGAGGAGGAGGGTGATGTAGGGCGGCGCGTCGTCGGCGCGCAGTTCGCCGAGGGGGACGCCGCAATGGGCGCATTCCTTCACCACCCGCAGGTAGCCGTCGAACACGTGGGCCTGGCCGCAATTGGGGCAGCGGTTGGCGAGGCCGCGCAGGATCGCCGTGCCGAGCGGCGGGCGCGGCGTGGCCTCCGGCGCGTCCTCGCGGACCCAGCGCGTGGCGGTGCGGATGGGCTGCGGCATCGCGGCGCTCACGCCTCGCGGTACCCGGCGACGAATTTGGCGAGGCGGTCCATCGCCTCGTGCAGCAGGGCGGGGCTCTTGGCGTAGCAGAGGCGGACGTGGCGCTCCGCGCCGATGCCGAAGGCGGTGCCGGGGGCCATGCCGATGCCGGCCTCCGTCACCGCGCGCTTGCAGAAGGTGAGCGTGTCGGTGACGCCGTCCACCGAGAACATGGCGTAGAAGGCGCCGGCGGAGGGCGTGTTGTGGACGCGCGGGATGGCGGCCAGGCGCTCGTTGACGATGGCGCGACCCTGGCCGCAGCGGGCGGCGAACTCGGCGACGAATTTCTCGCCGTCGCGCAGGGCGGCGATGGCGCCGTGCTGGAGGAACTCCGGCGCGCCCGAGGTGTTGAACTGGATCAGCTTCTCGAAGGCGTCCGTCGTGCCCTCCGGGTAGACGATCCAGCCGAGGCGCCAGCCGGTCATCGCCCAGGCCTTGGAGAAGGAGTTGACGACGAAGACCGGGTCCGTGGGCGTGGCGATTTCCAGGAAGGAGAGCGCGGCTTTCCGGTCGTAGACGGTGCGGTGGTAGACCTCGTCCGCCAGGATCGCGATGTTGCGGGCGCGGGCGATGGCCAGCAGCGCCTCCGCCTGGTCGCGGCCGATCATCCAGCCGGTGGGGTTGCCGGGGGAGGCGAGGTAGATGACGCGGGTGCGTTCGTCGCAGGCGGCCTCCACCGCGGCGAGGTCGAGCGTCCAGCCCTCGGCGCCAGGGGTCATCGCCACCTCGCGGATGGCCGCGCCGCAGATCTGCATGGCGCGCATGATGTTGGGCCAGGAGGGGGTGATGGTGACGACGTTGTCGCCCGGCGTGATGGTGGCCTGGGCGATGAGCATCACCGCCTCCATGCCGGACTGCGTCAGCGCGATGCGGGCAGGGGGGACGGCGACGCCGTAGGTGTTGCGGAGGTACTCGCTGAGCGCCTCGCCCATCGCGGGGATGCCGCGGTTGGGGGTGTAGAAGGTCTTGCCGGCTGCCAGCGCCTTGGCGGCGGCGTCGCAGATGAAGGACGGAGTGGGAACGTCCGGCTCGCCGGCGAACATGCCGATGACGTCCTGGCGGCCGTAGCCCATGCGCCAGACCTCGACGATGGGCGAGTCCTCCAGGGTCTCGATGCCCTGCCTTATCAGAGGAGGTTTGATCAGAGGGGGCTGGCTGAGGGTGTGCGCGTGGTCCATGGCTCT
>JAJYFW010000319.1 GCA_021785335.1 Pseudomonadota bacterium | reverse complement strand
AATTGTCGCCCACCGGGCCCAGCAGCACCACCGTGCCGCCGGTCATGTACTCGCACCCGTTCGACCCGCACCCCTCGACCACCGCGACCGCGCCGGAGTTGCGCACCGCGAACCGCTCGCCCGCCTGGCCGGCCGCGAACAGCGCGCCGGCCGTCGCCCCATACAGCACCGTGTTGCCCACGATGGTGTTGAGGTTGGACGGCAGCATGGAGGACGGGGCAGGGCGCACGATGATCGTCGCCCCGGAGAGCCCCTTGCCGACGTAGTCGTTCGCATCCCCGAACAGTTCCAGCGTCATGCCCTGCACCGCGAAGGCGCCGAGCGACTGCCCCGCCGTGCCGCGCAGCCGCACCGTCACGTGCCCCTCGGCCAGCCCCTTCATGCCGAAGCGGCGCACGATGCGGCTGGAGAACTTGGTCCCCACCGCCCGGTGCGTGTTTCGTACCGTGTATTGCAACTGCATCTTCTCGCCGCGCTCGAACAGCGGCGCCGCGTCCTCGATCATCCGCGCGTCCAGCGTCTCCGGCACCTCGTTGCGCCCCGCGAGCGTGCAATACCGCGCATAGGGTCCGGGATCCGCCTGTGCCAGGATCGGGTTGAGGTCGAGGTCGTCGAGGAAGTCGCTGCCGCGGCTCACCTGGTGCAGCAGGTCCGTCCGCCCGATCGCCTCCGCGAGCGAGCGCAGCCCGAGGCTTGCCAGGATCGAGCGCACATCCTCGGCGATGAAGGAGAACAGGTTGATCACCTTCTCCGCCGTGCCCTCGAACTTCGCCCGCAGCTTCTCGTCCTGCGTGCACACGCCCACGGGGCAGGTGTTGGAATGGCACTGCCGCACCAGGATGCAGCCCATGGCAACGAGGCTCGCCGTGCCGATGCCGAACTCCTCGGCCCCCAGCATCGCCGCGATCACCACGTCGCGCCCGGTCTTGATGCCGCCATCGGTACGCAGCCGTACCGTATGCCGCAGCCGGTTCAGCATCAGCACCTGGTGCGCCTCGGAGAGCCCTATCTCCCACGGCAGCCCCGCGTACTTGATGGAGCTCTGCGGGCTCGCACCCGTGCCCCCGGAATGTCCGGAGACCAGGATCGCATCCGCCTTCGCCTTCGCCACGCCCGCCGCGATTGTCCCGATGCCGCTCCTCGCAACCAGCTTCACGCAGACCGTCGCCTCGGGGTTGATCTGCTTGAGGTCGTAGATCAGCTGCGCGAGGTCCTCGATCGAGTAGATATCGTGGTGCGGCGGCGGCGAGATCAGCATCACGCCCGGCGTCGAATGCCGCAGCTTCGCAATCAGCTCCGTCACCTTGAACCCGGGAAGCTGCCCGCCCTCGCCGGGCTTCGCCCCCTGCGCCACCTTGATCTCGATCTCGCGGCAGTTGTTCAGGTATTCGGCCGTGACGCCGAACCGCCCCGAGGCGATCTGCTTGATCGCGGACGAAGCGTTGTCGCCATTGGCCCGTGGCGTCGCCCGCGCCGGGTCCTCGCCGCCCTCGCCGGAGTCGGATCGCGCCCCGATTCGGTTCATCGCGATCGACAGCGTCTCGTGCGCCTCGGGCGACAGCGCGCCGAGCGAAATGCCAGGCGCCACCAGCCGCTTCCTGATCTCCGTGATGCTCTCCACCTCGTCGACCGGGATCGCCACCACGCCGGCGGTGCGGAAATCGAGCAGGTCGCGCACGGCGACCGGCGGCATCCGCCGCACCGCCTCGGCATAGCGGCGATAGACGGTGAAGCTGTCCGTCGCCACCGCCTCCTGCAGCATGTGGATCAGCGGCGCCTCGAACGCATGCGTCTCGCCGCGCCGGCGCAGCTTGTAGAGCCCGCCCACGTCGAGCGAGACCACCTCCGCCCCATACGCCTCGCGGTGCAGCCCCAGCACCTTGCGCGCCACACCCGAGAGCCCGAGGCCGGAGATGCGGCTAGGCATGCCCGGGAAAAACTCCGCCACCAGCGCGCGCGAAAGCCCGATCACCTCGAAATTATACCCGCCGCGATACGACGAGATCACGGAAATGCCCATCTTGGACATGACCTTGAGCAGGCCCTTGTCCACGCATTTCTTGTAGCGCCCGACAGCCTCCTTCAGCGACAGCCGCCCGAACAGGCCCCGCCGCTGCCGCTCCGCGATGCACTCCTGCGCGAGATACGCGTTGATCGTCGTGGCACCCACGCCGATCAGCACCGCGAAGGCGTGCACATCGAGGCACTCGGCGACGCGCACGTTGAGGCTGGTAAAGGTCCGCAACGACTGCCTCACCAGGTGCGTGTGCACCGCGCCGGTCGCGAGGATCATCGGGATCGCCGCGCGCTCCTGCCCCGTCGCCTCGTCGGTGAGGATCACGTGCGTGCATCCTGCCCGCACACCCTCCTCCGCCTCGCGCCGGATGCGCTCGATCGCGGCCCGCAGCCCGCCCTCGCCATCCTCCACGGGGAAGGTGCAGTCCACCACGCAGGCGGCGGCGCCCATCGTCGCGCGCATCGCAAGGAACTCGGCGTTGGACAACACCGGGCTCTCCAGCTGCAACAGGTCGAATTGCGAGCTGTCCTCGTCGAGCACGTTGCCGAGGTTGCCGAGCCGCGTCTTCAGCGTCATCACCCGCGTCTCGCGCAGGGAGTCGATCGCCGGGTTCGTCACCTGGCTGAACGCCTGGCGGAAATAATGGTGGATGCCGCGATACTTCTCCGAGAGCACCGCGATCGGCGTGTCGTCGCCCATGGAGCCCACCGGCTCCTGCGCGTCCTCCACCATCGGGTGCAGGATCAGCTCCAGGTCCTCCATCGAGAACCCCGCGGCCCGCTGGCGCCGCCGCAGCGCCTCGCCCTCCAGCAGCACCGGCTCCGGCGCGTCGGTCTTCACGATATGGTCAATCTGGCGGATCCGCTTCGCCCACTCGCCGAAGGGCTGGCGCGAGGCCAGCATGTCCTTCATCGCCTCGTCGCGGTAGAACGCCGCCCGCTCGAGATCGACGCCGATGCACTGCCCCGGCCCCACGCGCCCCTTCTCGACGATCAGCGCCTCGTCGAGCTTCACCATCCCCGCCTCGGAGCCGACGATGAGCAGCCCGCCGTTCATCCCGTCGCCGGCGGTGAGCGTGTACCGCATCGGCCGCAGGCCGTTTCGGTCCATCCCCGCGATCACCCAGCGCCCGTCCGTCGCCGCCAGCGCCGCCGGCCCGTCCCACGGCTCCATCACGGCGTTGCAGTAGAGGAACATCTCGCGATGCGCCTCCTTCATCGTCGCGTCCTGCCCGATGGAGGCCGGGATCATCATCGCCTTCGCCATCGGCGCGTCGCGCCCCGCGCGCACCAGCACCTCGAACACGTTGTCGAGGCACGCCGTGTCCGAGCCCGAGGCCTGGATCACCGGCTTGATGTCCTCCATCCACGGGTCCAGGTCGGGGTCGGAGAGCCGCGTCTCGTGGCTCTTCATCCAGTTCACGTTGCCGGTCAGCGTGTTGATCTCGCCGTTATGCGCCAGCATCCGGAACGGCTGCGCCAGCCGCCAGGTCGGAAACGTGTTGGTCGAGTAACGTTGATGATAGATCGCGAACCGCGAGACGAACCGCGGGTCGAGCAGGTCCGGATAGAACTCCGAGAGGCTCTCCGCGAGGAACATTCCCTTGTAGATGACGGAGCGGCAGGACAGGGAGCAGAAATAAAGTTCCGGAATCTGCGCGGCAATCGCCTGCTTCTCGATCCTGCGGCGGATCACATAAAGCTCGCGCTCGAACGTCGCCTCGTCCACGCCCCGCGCGTTCCAGACCATGATCTGCTCGATCTCCGGCCGAGTCGCATTG
>JAJYFW010000318.1 GCA_021785335.1 Pseudomonadota bacterium | reverse complement strand
CGGTCGGAACCTGTCGGACGCACGCCGCGCTGAGCTTGAGCGGGCGAAGCGCATCCTGCAGGCGTGGCGCGCCGACGCCCCGGCGCCGCCGCGACCACCGGCACCGGGCCGGTACCGCCACGCCACGCTCGGCCCGGTGATGGTCGCGCGGGAAGGGCGGCACTGGGCGATGCGCACCGCTCCCGGCGCGCCGCCGATCGCGCTCGGCCCCGACGGGTGGCGCTATCTGGTGGAAGAACCGGCTGCGGGCAAGGCGCGCGGGCGGCGAAGGAAATAAGTCCGGCGTTGTCCTACCGGCGGCGGGCGCTCAATGCGCGGCCTTGGGACCGAGCCAGCGGCGGTGCCAGCCGGGCAGGGCCTCGGCGGTGAGCGGGCGGGCAATGATGAAGCCCTGGCCTTCGTCCACGCCCAGTGCCTGCATGCGTTCCCAGGTGGCGCGGTCCTCGATGCCCTCGGCGACGACGCGCATGCCAGCGACGCGCGCCGCGGCCACCGCGCGCTCCAGGAACTCGCGCTCAGTGCCCGAGCCGCTGACCGCGGCGACGAGGTCCTTGTCCAGCTTCAGCGCGGCGAAGGGCATGTCGAGCAGGTTTTCCGGCGCGCGGGCGGCGGGGCCGACATCGTCGATCGCGAGCCGGTAGCCGAGGCCGCACAGCCGCTGCACGGCCTCGCGCAGGGCGGGGATGTCGGTGACCGGGCGGCTTTCCGTCAGTTCCAGGATCAGCATGTTCGCGGGAATGCCGGCCGCCTTGCGCTCGCGCTCGATCCAGGCGGCGGCGCCGCGGCGGAGCATCGCGTCGAGCGGCATGTTGATGGCGAGCGCCATGCCGAGCGGCGCGAGGCCGAGTTCGCGCCATTCGGCGAAGCAGCAGCGCGCCACTGCCTGGGTGAGGCGCCAGGCCAGGCCGGCCGCTTCCAGGCGCGGTACGAAGTCCGCGGGCTCGATGAGGCCGCCCTCCGGCCGGGTGAGGCGGGCCAGCACCTCCATCGCAACCGGGATGCCGTCGCAGAGCCGAACCACGGGCTGGTAGCGCACCACGATCCGCCCCGCCGACAGCGCCGCGCGCAGGTTGGTGAGCGAGGGTCTGGTCCCTGTCTCGGCGAGAGCAAGCGATGCCATGCGGCGATTCATGCCAGAACCGGCGTCATCCTTGCATCAAACAGACGTGACGATGGCGGTGCTGGTGGACAATTCTTGACCGCGTCCTGGGCGTGCCCCGTTCAGCGGGCCTGGGCGGCGGCCTTGCCCGCTTGCTTGGTGCCGGTGCGTAGCCGGTGTTCGCCCAGGAACAGCAGGATCGGGGCGGCGATGAAGATCGACGAGGAGGTGCCGACGACGATTCCGAACAGCATTGTCCAGGCGAAGGCGGAGAGGGTCTCGCCGCCGAAGAAGGCGAGCGGGAGGGCGGCAAGGAACACCGTCATCGAGGTGCCGAGGGTCCGGTTCAGCGTCTCGTTGATCGAGAGGTCGATAAGCTCGCGCAACGGCATGGATTTGTACTTGCGCAGGTTCTCGCGCATGCGGTCGTAGACCACGACCTTGTCGTTGGTGGAGTAGCCGAGGATTGTCAGGATGGCGCCGACCATCACGAGGTCGAACGGCAGGCGGGTGATGGCGAGGAAGCCGATGGTCTTGGTGACGTCGAGGATCAGCGTCACCACCGCGCCGACCGCGAACTGCCACTCGAAACGGAACCAGATGTAGACGAGGATCATCAGCATGCTGATGCCGAGCGCCAGCATGCCGTTGCGGAACAGCTGGGCGGAGACCGAGGCGCCGACCGCGTCGGTGCGCAGGATCTTGGTGCCCGGCGCCGCCTTCTGCAGGCCGGCGTTGACCTTCTCGACGAGGGTCTGCGTGGCGGAGGCGTCGCGCGGGGATTCGAGGCGGATCAGCACATCCGTAGGCTTGCCGAAGCGCTGTACGCCGGCATCGGGCACGCCGGCGGCCCCGAGGCCGGCGCGGATGGCGCCGAAATCCGCGGGACCGGGCGTGCGGGCTTCGACCACCACGCCGCCGCGGAAATCGATGCCGAGGTTGAGCCCGGGGTAGAAGAACAGCGCCACCGACGCGGTCGAGAGGATTGCCGAGACGATGAGCCCGGCGTAGCGGCCCCGCATGAAGCGGATCCTGGTGCCGTCGGGGACGATGCGGATGAGAGGGCGGTAGAACATTGGGACCAGACCTGAGGAGTCAGACCGGAAGGGCGGCGGGGCGGCGCGCGATGTACCAGCGCGACATCAGCAGGCGCGTGAGCATCGTCGCGGTGAACAGCGAGGTCGCGATGCCCACGGTGATGGTGACGGCGAAGCCGCGGATCGGGCCGGTGCCGAAGATAAACAACATCACGTGCGCGAGGAAGGCGGTGGCGTTGCTGTCGATGATGGTGGAGTAGGCACGCCGGCAGCCGGCTTCCATGGCATTGAGCGGCGTGCGGCCGGCGCGCACCTCCTCGCGGATGCGCTCGTTGATCAGGATGTTGGCGTCCACCGCCATGCCGAGCGTGAGCAGGATGCCGGCCATGCCAGGCAGCGTGAGGGTGGCCTGCAGCACCGAGAGGATCGCCAGCAGCAGGATCAGGTTGACGACCAGGGCGACGTTCGCGAACCAGCCGAACAGCCCGTAGAACGTGCCCATGAAGGCAATGACGAGGACGAAGCCGACGGCGAGCGCGATGGCGCCGGCGCGGATGGCATCCGCGCCGAGCTGCGGGCCGACGGTGCGTTCCTCGACGATCTTGAGCGGCGCGGGCAGGGCGCCGGCGCGCAGCATCACCGCGAGGTCGGTGGCGGACTGGGCGGTGAAGTTGCCGCTGATCTGGCCGCGCCCGCCGAGGATCGGCTCGCGGATCACCGGCGCGGACAGCACGACGTTGTCGAGCACGATGGCGAAGGGATGGCCGACGTAGCGGCGCGTGATCTCCGCGAAGCGGCGCGTGCCGATGGAGTTGAAGGTAAAGTTGACGACCCATTGCCCGGTGTTGGGGTCCTGGGCGGCGCGCGCGTCCGTGAGGTCGCCGCCGTCCACCGCGACGGTCCTGCGCACTGCGACCTTGACGCCCGGCTGGCCCTGCAGCGGCAGGAACTCGTCACCGGGCGGCGGCGTGGGCAGGCTGGTGTTGGCGGTCTCGTCGGTGAGGTGGAACGTCATCTTGGCGGTCTTGCCGAGCAGCGTCTTGATGCGCTGCGGGTCGCCGATGCCAGGGAGCTCGACCACGATGCGGTCCTGGCCCTGGCGCGTGATGGTGGGATCCACGACACCCGTCGCGTCGATGCGCCGGCGCACGATCTCGATCGACTGCTGCACCGCCTGGTTGGCGCGGTCCACGAGCGCGGCGGGCGAAAGGGCGACGAGGATCGAGCCATCCGGCCGCTGGGTGAAGATGAGGTCGCTGGTGGTGGAGAAGCCGCTGCTGGTGGTCGAGGCCAGCGGCTGCAGGGCCTTCAGCGCCTTGGCCTCGGTGCCGGGTTGCAGGCCGTTGACGACGAGGCTCTGCTTCGCCTGGTCCGGGGTGACGCGGTAGCGGGCGAGGCCGGCCTCGCGCAGCGCCTGGCGCGCGCTTTCGGCCAGCGTGTTCAGGCGCTCGCGGGTCACTGCCTGCATGTCCACCTGCATCAGCAGGTAGGAGCCGCCGCGCAGGTCGAGCCCGAGCCGGATGGTCCGCCACGGCAGCCACGCGGCGGGCGCCGGGAAGGCGTTGGGCAGGGCGAGGAGCACGCCGAGCAGGCAGAGGCCGAGCACGGTCGCGGTCTTGAGGCGGGAAAAATAGAGCATCGGGGGAGGAATTTCAGTGGCTTG
>JAJYFW010000317.1 GCA_021785335.1 Pseudomonadota bacterium | reverse complement strand
CAGTTGCACCGCTACCACCGGCTGGAGACTGCGGCCGGCGCGCTGTCGATCGCCGCCGCCACCCGCGCCCGTGGGACGTGCGGCCGGTGCGCGTCGCCGCCGGCGCCTTCGCCCCCGGCGTGCCGCGCCGCGACCTGTTGCTCTCGCCCGACCATGCGGTCTTCGTCGACGGCGCGCTGATCCCGGTGCGCTACCTGATCAACGGCGCCACCATCGCCCAGGAGGACGCGGAGGCGGTCACCTACTGGCATGTGGAACTGCCCGAGCATGGCGTCCTGCTCGCCGAGGGGCTGCCCTGCGAGAGCTTCCTCGACACCGGCAGCCGTTCCACGTTCGCCGACGGCGGCGCGGGCAGGCGGGGCGAGCCGGATGTCGCGCTTGCGGTCTGGGCCGCGCGGGGCTGCGCGCCGCTGGTGACGGAGGGCGAGGGGCTGCTCGCCGCGCGCCGGCGCCTGTTCGAGCGCGCGCTCGCCATGGGCCATGCGCTCGAGGACGATCCCGGCCTGCACCTGCTCGCCGACGGCCGGGTCATCCGGCCGGCATCGGTGAGAGGAAGGCGCTACCGCTTCGCGCTGGACGGCGCGTGCGGCACCGTGCGCCTCGCCTCGCGTGCCGCCGCCCCCGCCGAGACCAGGCCCGAAAGCGGCGACCACCGACGCCTCGGCGTCATGGTGACACGGCTCGCGCTGCGCCAGGGAGATGCCCGGCGGGAGATCCCGCTCGCTGTGCTGGACGGTGCCGGATGGCACACCGCCGAGGGTGAGGGAGCGTGGCGCTGGACGGACGGGGACGCGGCGCTGCCGCTCGCCGCCGCGGAACCCCTCGAACTGGAGGTCGAGCTCGGCGCGTGGGCGCGGCCCTGGCGCCGTCCCGCCGCCGCGACGAGCGCCCGGGCCTGATTGCCGGAGGCGGCGCCCGCTTGACCTCGCCGCCGTTCTGGCTGCCCGCGCCGGGGGGTATCGCGATCGCCGTCAAGGCGCAGCCCGGCGCGCGGCGCGACGCCGTGCTCGGCATCGCGGCGGCGGCGTCGCGCCCCGGCTGGCCCGCTTCGCGCCTCAAGGTCGCCGTGGCGGCGCCGCCGGAGGACGGGCGCGCCAATGCCGCCATCCTGCGCCTGCTCGCGGCCGCGCTGGGCGTGAAGCCGGCCGCCTGCCGCCTCGCGCAGGGCCAGACGGCAAGGGACAAGCTGGTGCTGGTCGAGGGCGATGCCGCGCTGCTGGGCGCAGCACTGGCGCGGCTGGCCCCGCCCTGAGGCGCGGCCCTGCGCCCTCAGATCAGCCCGAATACCGAGGCGAGCGCGCCGGCGGCACCGAGCACCCCGAGCGCGCCGCCCGCCCAGGCGAGCCAGCGCAGCCGCGTCACCACCGCCGCCGAGACCAGCACGATGGCGATCGACAGCGCGCCGGCCGCAGTCTCCAGCCGGTGGTAGCGGTGCAACTGCCGCTCCTGCACGTGCGTCGCCGCTTCCGCCCGCTGCTGGAGCTTCGCCGGCGTGTTGGCGGAGTCCTGCGTGAGATGCTTCAGCCGCTGGCTTGCCGCCGCCGCCGCCGCCTGGGCCTGCGGGCTCGCAGGCAGCGCCGCCAGCAGCTCGGTCTCGGTCCGCAGCACCTCGATGCGCGAGACCTTCTGGGCATAGAAGGTCCAGGTGTCGTTGGCGTTGAGATGCGCGGCGATGGCGGCGTTCTGCGCCGAATCCTTGCCCGCCTGGGTCAGCGCCAGCGCCACCGCCAGCGCCGAGATCAGCAGGCCGGCGCGGCGCGCGAGATCGTCCCCGGGGTGTGCTGCGAGATGCTCGTGGCGTTCGAACGCCTGTTGCGCCGCCTCCGCCGCCTCGGTCATGGCGCCGCTGCCCCGCGGGATGCGCGCCGGCGCCTCATCTCGGTGCCAGCACCATCACCATCTGGCGGTTTTCCATCCTCGGCATCTGCTCGACCTTGGTGGTCGCGTCCATCTCGCCGCGGATGCGCTCGAGCACCTTGATGCCGATTTCCTGGTGCGCCATCTCGCGCCCGCGGAAGCGCAGCGTCACCTTCACCTTGTCGCCCTCCTCGATGAAGGTCCGCATGGCGCGCATCTTCACCTGGTAGTCGTTCTCGTCGATGTTCGGGCGGACCTTGATTTCCTTGATCTCGACGACTTTCTGCTTCTTCTTGGCCTCGTTCTTCTTCTTCTGGGCCTCGTACTTGAACTTGCCGTAGTCGAGGATCTTGACGACCGGGGGCGAGGCGTTGGGGCTGATTTCCAGCAGGTCGAGCCCCACGGCATAGGCGCGGTTCAGCGCGTCCCGGGCACTCATCACCCCCACCATCTCGCCGTCCTGGTCGATCAGGCGCACGGAGGGGGCACGGATTTCGTCGTTCACGCGCGGGCCGTCGCGAGAGGGCGCGGGCGCGTTCGGCAGAGGGGGTCGGGGTATGGGAGGC
Source organism: Pseudomonadota bacterium (assembly GCA_021785335.1). Next base: position 1,382 of record JAJYFW010000317.1, on the reverse strand, counting down.
TCCTCATGTGGTGGAAAGGCTCTTTTTGCGCCGTCAGGGGGCGCGGGATCAAGTCGCGATCAGGTCGCCCGCGCGAGATCGGGTGGCACGGCCTCGGTTGCAAGCCTCGCCACCGCCTCGTCGAGCGGCAGGATCTCCTGCGCCTCGCCGCCGAGGCGGCGCAGCGCCACCGTCCGGTTCTCGGCCTCGCGGCGTCCGACGACCAGGATCGCCGGCACATGCGCCAGCGTGTGTTCGCGGATCTTGGCGTTGATCTTCTCGCGGCCGGTATCAAGGATGGTCGCCAAGCCCTTGGCGCGCAACGCTCCCGCCACTTCGGCGGCATATTCGTTCGCGTCGGAGACGATGGTCGCCACCACCGCCTGCACGGGGGCGAGCCAGACCGGGAAACGGCCGGCGTACTGTTCGATCAGGATGCCGAGGAAACGCTCGAAGCTGCCGAGGATCGCCCGGTGCAGCATGACAGGCCGGTGCCTTGCCCCGTCCTCGCCGACATATTCCGCGTCCAGCCGTTCCGGCAGCACGAAGTCGACCTGCAGCGTGCCGCACTGCCAGTCCCGCCCGATCGCGTCGCGCAGCACGAACTCGAGCTTCGGCCCGTAGAACGCGCCCTCGCCGGGGTTGATCGTGTATTCGACGCCCGCCTCGCGGCACGCCGCCTCCAGCGCCGCCTCGGCCTTGTCCCAGACCTCGTCGGAGCCGGCGCGCACCGCGGGCCGGGTGGAGAACTTCACCCGGTACTCGTCGAAGCCGTAGTCGCGGTAGATCGAGGAGAGCAACTCGACGAAGCGGATGGTCTCCGAGCCGATCTGGTCCTCGGTGCAGAAGATGTGCCCGTCGTCCTGCTGGAAGGCGCGCACCCGCATGATGCCGTGCAGCGCGCCGGAGGGCTCGTAGCGATGGTCCTGCCCGAACTCCGCGAGCCGCAGCGGCAGCTCGCGGTAGGAGCGGATGCCCTGGCGGAAGACCATCACGGCGCCGGGGCAGTTCATCGGCTTCAGCGCCAGCGTGCGGTTCTCGTCCTCGACCTGGACGACGAACATGTTCTCGCGGAACTTCTCCCAGTGGCCGGACTTCTCCCACAGCGTCCGGTCGACGAGCTGCGGCGTCTTGATCTCGACGTAGCCCGAGGCATCGAGCCGCCGGCGGATGTAGCGCTCGGCGGTCTGGTAGAGCTTCCAGCCGTTCGGGTGCCAGAACACGCTGCCCACCGCGGCTTCCTCGAGGTGGAACAGGTTCATCTCGCGCCCGATCCGGCGGTGGTCGCGCTTTTCCGCCTCGGCGAGCTGGTGGAGGTAGGCGTCGAGCTCCTTCTGGTCGCGCCAGGCGGTGCCGTAGATGCGGCTCAGCATCGCGTTGCGGTGGTCGCCCCGCCAGTAGGC
>JAJYFW010000316.1 GCA_021785335.1 Pseudomonadota bacterium | reverse complement strand
CGGTGTGGGACCGCAGTCCCTGAGGCGGGCCTAGACCGAACCGGCGACGTAGGCGCGCAGGCTGTCCACCTCGTGGTCCTGCTGCAGCATCCGCGCCTTCACCACGTCGCCGATCGAGACGATGCCTACCAGCTTGTCGTGGCGCAGCACCGGGAGGTGACGGAAGCGACCCTCCGTCATCAGCGACATGGCCTCGAGCACGGTCGTCTCGGGCGACACCGTGCGCAGCGCGCGCGTCATCAGTTGCCCCGCGGTCATCTCCAGCGCCCGCACGCCGTTGGACGCGATCGCATGCACGATGTCGCGCTCGCTGACGATGCCGAGCAGTTGCTCGGCCGCGTCCAGCACCAATGCCGCCCCGATGCGCCGGCGCGACAAAAGTTCCGAAACGTCAACAATCTTGTCGGTGGGGCTGACCGAGGCGACCTCGTGTCCCTTGTGGCGTAACATGGCGGCGACCGTCATAACCGTCTCCTCCATTGTTGGCGCGGCCAGCATGGACCTTCGCGCGCGCTACCGCAAAAACTTGCCGTGCGGTGCACAATCAGATGCAAAATCTGATCAGATCGCGACCGCGGTGAAGATGACCGGAGGCGAGACGATTTCCGCCTGGGCCGCGATCAGCACCAGTTCCGTCTCGTCGGCTGCAGCGGTACGCGCCAGCACCGCGTGAACGGCGGCGGCGGCGCGTTCCAGCGCGCGCGGCGCATCGACTCCGGCGAGACGATGAAACAGAAACAAGCCGGCCAGCATGTCGCCCGCGCCGTTGAAGCCGCGCGGCAGGCGCGGCGTGCGCAGCCGCCAGGCAAGCTCGCCGTCGCGCAGAATCATGTCCACCGCATCGGGAGGCGTCTGCGTCGTGCTCGCGCTGGTGACCAGCACCGTGCGCGGCGGCAGGGCGCGCGCGGCGGCGACGATCCCGGCCTGCGTCACGGTCTCCATGCCGGTGAGGAAGCTGAGCTCGAACGCGTTGGGTGTCGCGATGTCGGCGGCCGGGATCAGCCGATCGCGGATCGCGGCGGCGACCTCCGCGCGCACATAGAGGTGCCCGTCGTCGCCCAGCACCGGATCGCAGGCAAAGAGCGCGCGCGGATTGCCGGCGCGCACCCGCCCGACCGCTTCCAGCACCGCGTCCGCGGTGCCTGCCGCGCCGAGATGGCCCGAGAGCACGCCGTCGCAGTCCTCGAGCGCCCCGTGCGCCGCGAGGCCGCGCAGTACGGCGGCGACCTCCTCCGCCGGGAAAACGCGCCCGGCGAATGCGCCGTGCCCGGGATGGTTCGAGAACTGCAACGTATGCACCGCCATGACCTCGGCGCCGAGGCGTTGCAGCGGCGGCACCACCGCGTCGTTGCCCACATGGCCGGACGCGACATGCGAGTGGATCGACAGAATCCGCATGTCGCGCGCGGCCGGCAGGTCAGGCTGTGCGGCCGCCATCCACCGGCAGCAGCACGCCGGTGATGAAGGACGACGCGTCCTCCGCCAGCCACACGCAGGCATTCGCGATGTCGGAGGGCTTGCTCATCCGCCCGAGCGGTATCGAGGCGAGGAATTTCGCCCGGTTCTCCGGCGTGTCCGGCAGGCCCATGAACTGCTCGAGCAGCCCCGTCGCACCCATCACCGGGCAGACCGCGTTCACGCGGATGTTCTCCGGCGCGAGTTCGAGCGCCATGCACTGCGTCATCGTGTTCAGCGCACCCTTGGTGCCATTGTACCAGACCAGGCCCGGGCGCGGCCTGATGCCGGCGGTGCTGCTGATATGGATGATCGACCCGCCGCGCCCCTGGCGGCGGAAGAGCGGCAGCGCCGCATGCATCATCCAGTAGATCGACTTCACGTTCACGGCGTAGACGCGGTCGAAGGTCGCTTCGTCCACATCCAGCATCTTGCCGTTCCGGTGCGTGGTGCCGGCGTTGTTGACCACGATGTCGAGCCCGCCGAGCGCCTCCGCCGCCGCCACCATGGCGCGAACGTCCTCGCCCTTGCTCACGTCGCCGACGGCGGCGACGCCGCCCACGGCCCTGGCCACGCGCTCCGCCGCCGCGGCGTCGATGTCGGTGACGACGACCTTCGCCCCCTCCTCGGCGAAGCGCTGCGCGATACCCTCGCCGAACCCGCCGCCCGCGCCCGTCACGACCGCGATCTTGCCCTGCAAACGCACTTCGGTTTCCTCCCGATGAACGCGGGCAGGCTATGGGCCCGGAACCTGCTTGCCAAGCAGGTGCTCTTCCCCCTCCGCCCAGCCGGGCTCGCCGCCGTGGACGAAGCGGAGGATGGCCGCGCGCACCGGCGCGGAGACGCGTTCGAACGCGGCCTCCTCCATGGCCCCCAGCATCGGCGCCTCGCGCCAGGCCGCGTAATTGCCGAAGGCGAAGGGCAGGTCGACGCAGTGGCACGCGCGCCAGCGCGCGGTCGGTGCGGTATCGAACCGGTAGCGGAACACGCGCGCCCCCGCTCTCGCCATGCGCGCGGCGAGAGCGCGGCTGGGCGCGGCGAACAGCGCCTCCGTTGCGAGATCGGCCAGCCAGTCCAGCATCCTGCCGTCGGGCCGCGCCGCGCGCGCCGCGTCGAGCGAGCCGCCGAGGCTTGCCGCGAGCGCCGCCGCCGCGTCCGCCGCCGGCTCCGCCATCGCCGGATCGGCGGCGTAGAAGGCGTGCACCTCGTCATGGGTGGTGCCGATCATCACCGCCGTGCCGGCGAACGCCCGCGCCGCCACCGCCATGAAATCGCCGCCCGCCGGCGGGTCCGGCCAGAACGGCGGCATGGTCTGCCCGAAGGCCGCCAGCTCGCGCGCGAGCCTGCCCTGCGCCGCCAGGATCGCCGGCAGCGGCGCGGTCGCGGGATCGTCGTCCAGCAGCTCGCCGAAGCGCCGCGCGATCGCCGCCCGCGCCGGGCCTTCCCGATGCGCGCGCCCGAACGCGCCGCTCATCAGGATCGCGCGCGAGACCAGGCGCCGCACCTCGGGCCGCGGCATCAGGTGCGCGATGGACGTCGCGCCCGCGGATTGCCCGGCCAGCGTGATGCGCGCCGGGTCGCCGCCGAACGCGCCGATCTCGCGCGCGACGAAGCGCAGCGCCGCCTCCTGGTCGTCGAGTGCCAGGTCGCCGTGGAGGAAGGCGAGCGCGCCCAGCCGGTAGTTCACGCCAACGACGACGATGTCGCCCTCGGCCGCGAGCCGCCCGCCGTCGTACCAGGCGAGCGAACCCGCGCCGCTGATGAACGCGCCGCCGTGGAGGAACACCAGCACCGGCCGCGCGCCGCGCGTGGAGGGAGTGGCGATCGTCAGCGACAGGCAGTCCTCGCCCTGCGTCCGCTCGAAGCCGCCCATCGCCGCGGCGAGGCGCGACGGGTTTTGCGGGGCGATCGGCCCGTCCCGCGTCGCGTCGCGCGGCTCCGCCCAGGGGGCCGGCGGGACCGGTGCGCCGAACCGCGCCGCGGCCGCGAATTTCACTCCACGGAACAGCACCGCGGCGCCCTCGCGCCGTCCGCGCAATTTTCCCAGCGATGTCGCCGCAATCAGCTCAGGTTCCATGGAGCGAGGCTTGCAAAGCACGGCGCCGCTGGCTAGCCCCGCGATGAAATCCGAAGCCCCGTCACGCAGGACGACCCATGACCGCGCCGCATCTGCTCACGCCCGTCACCTTCCGTTCCGTCACCGCCCGCAACCGCATCGTCGTCTCGCCGATGTGCCAGTACTGCGCCACCGATGGCCTCGGCGACGACTGGCACATCCAGCATCTCGGCGCCCGCGCGATGGGCGGGGCCGGCATCGTCTTCACCGAGGCGACGCATGTCTCGGCGGATG
>JAJYFW010000315.1 GCA_021785335.1 Pseudomonadota bacterium | reverse complement strand
GGCCCGCATGAGACCTGCCGCGCGGCAGGTGCCGGGAGACTGCAACGGACCACAGGGTGAAGCGCCAGTGCGTGCCCATGAGCGACGACATACGCGCGCTGCGCGCCCTGGTCCGCGGCCGCGACGACCTGGTGGCTCAGCGCGTGGCGTTGGCCAACCAGCTCCGCTCCCTGCTGGAAAGCTTCTGGCCCGGCGCCGCAGCTATCTTCGCCGACATCGCAAGCCCGATCGCGCTCGCCTTCGTCGGCCGCTATCCGACCCCGGACAGCGCCAGCCGGCTGGGCGAAAAGCGCCTGGCCGCCTTCCTCGCGCAGCACGCCTATTGCGGGCGGCGGTCCCCGGCCGAGCTGCTCGCACGCCTGCGCACTGCGGCAACCGGCCTGGCCGGCGACGCCGAAGCCGATGCCAAGGGAGAGGTCGCCCGCGCCTTGGCCGGATTGCTGGAACGCCTCGTGGCCGAGATCGCCAGGCTCTCCTCGCGCATCGAACACGCCGTGGCCGAGTTGCCCGACGGCAGGATCATCATGTCCTTCCCGCGCGCCGGACGCATCTGCGCCGCCCAGATCCTGTCCGAACTGGGCGACGTGCGGCAGCGCTTCCTCACCGAAGATCAACTCGCCGCCGAGGCCGGCGTCGCTCCCGTCACCCATGCCTCCGGCAAAAGCCGCAGCGTCGTCTGCCGATGGGCCTGCAACAAGAACCTCCGCGCCGCCATCACTTGCTTCGCCGACAACTCCAGACACGCCTCCGCCTGGGCCGCCGATCTCTACCAGCGCGCCAAACAGCGCGGATGCAGGCACCCGCACGCCGTCCGCATCCTCGCCCGAGCCTGGATACGCATCCTCTGGCGAGCCTAGCAAAGCCAAACCACCTACGACCCCGCCAAGCACCTCAGCGCAACCAAAATCGCAGCCTGACAACTTCAGGGTGGACACAGGGTGTCTCATGCCAGCCCCACCACGCTCGTATCGGAGGTGCGCAGCCGGAGCCGGGCCGAGAGGCGGGCGATGCGCGCCTCGCCGCGTGGCATCGTGTCCACGGCGCCGGCAGAGGCGAGTAGGTCGAGTGCGCCATGGACCGCGTCCGTCTCGAGCGCGAGATGCCGGGACAGATCGGCCGCCGTCGTGGCGTTGGGGCTGATCGCGCGCAGGGCGGCGACCACCCTCGCCGCCTCGGCAGCGTGCTGGTCCAGCAGGAAGCCGTCCAGGGCACGCACGCCGGCCCGGCCGGAGAGCGGCGCCGGTGCAGCGCGGGCGACCTCGCGGAGCGCGTCCAGGCCCAGCAGGCTGCGCGCCTCGTCCGGCGTGACATCGGCGGAGGCCACCAGGTCCGGTGTCGCGCCCACATGCCTGGTCACGGTCGGCGCGATCCGCACCAGCGTGGGCCGTGGACAGAGCGCCGGGCCGAGAGCGTAGAACTCGCCGGGCCGCAGCTCACGCAGCGCCGCGGCCTTGTCCGATCCGAAGCCAAGCAGATCGCCGGCGCGCACCACGTCGCGGTCGAAGATGTTCAGGCCGAGCAGGACGTTGTGCAGCTCGGACACCACGCTGGCGGCCAGCTTGGCGAGCCGCTGCGTGGCGATCACCGGACTGATGCCGCGCTTGCGGCCGCGGGCGCAGAGGTCGGTGAGCGTCGCGACGCCAAGCCGGCGTGTCTCGGCATCGCGGGCCGAGGCCGCCATGTGCGGCGCCAGCAGATGGGCCTCGTCGATGGCGACCAGCACGGTGTGCGCCCAGTCCTCGCGCGGCGAGGCGAGCAGGCCGGCGAAGAACGCCGCGGCTTTCTGGATGCGGACATCAGGCTCCAGATCGGTCAGGTCCAGGTGCAGCGGCAGCCGGTGATGTCGCGCGCGCATCGCCGCGGCGGTCAGGCCGGCGGCGGCGATCTCGCTGGCCCGGATGCTGGCGGCGCCGATGTGCTCGGCGAGGTTGCCGAATTCGCCTTCCGGATCGACGATCATCATGGTCAGGTAGTCGTGGGCTTCCTCGATGATGTGGCGCAGGGTGGCGCTCTTGCCGGCGCCCGAGGATCCCTGGATCAGGCAGCGGCCGGCCAGCAGCCGGTTCAGGTCGAGCGGGAGCGTGCCGCAGCCGGTCTCCCCCAGCGGGATGCTGGGGCCGGCGGGAAGCGGCGGCACAGCCGGCACGGTTCGCGCCGAGGGTTCGGGCGTCCGCGACGCCGTATTGCCCATTGCGGCGAGGCGCGGCGCCGCTGCCGGCACGGGGCGGCCACGCGGTCCCTCGCCTTCCACACGGCCGGCCGCGATCAGGCGCTGCTGCACCGCGCTGGTGGTCGGAAAGTCCGGGTCGCTGCGCCGGAAGACGCGTGTGTCGCTCATCATGGCGTGCATGCTCCTGCGCGGCGCCCTTGCCGGCGCCGGTGCTTCTGTGGCGATGGATGGAAAGGTCTTCGGTTCGCGGGCGTCAGGCGCCCTTCGCGAAATCCGGGTGCAGGACCGGAAAACCCTGGTCCGGCACGGCGTCGCAATCGAACAGCACGTAGTCGGCACCGCGCTTTCTGGCTTCTGCGAGGATGCGTGCCAGATCGTCCGGAACACCGCTCAGGGGGTTTTCCGCGGCATAGACGAACCATCCGTAGCGGGTTCTGCCGCCTGCAAGCTCGCCCGCGACGCAGTTTCGCGGATCGCGGAGGCTGTCGTCGCCGAACTGGACGTCGAGCCAGGTCCAGGTATCGAGCGTCAGGTGTCCGCTGGAGATGTCGAGGAATTTCCGGATCATCTTCCCCCCTCCCCGCCGCTCGTCGCCAATGTGGAGGGCGTCGTGCGCTCGATCACCCAGTTGCTGCAGTCGATCCAGTCGATCGTCTCGCGCTTGCCGAGGTCCACGATGTGAGCGCCACCGCCGAACGCATCCAGGCGCGGCTTCGAACAGCTCACCCCCCAGGTGAAGCCCCAAACGCCTTGCAGATCGAGGGCTGCGGCGCAGCGCAGCACGAAGCGGATGACGTGGTCCGGTTCACCGTACTCGTCGCTGTGGATCCAGAGCGCACCGGGACCGCTCTCGTGATCGACCTCCATCCCGAAGCCGGGCCAGGTGCCTTCGTCACGATCCAGCTCCGCCGCCAGCTCGCCGCGGATGTCTTCCGCGCGCGCAGCATTCTCGGCGGTGCCGACATCGAAGATGCAGGAAAACTGGCAGAAATAATCAGCCATCGTGGGCCTCCGGAAATGCAAAGACCCGCGCGTGGCGGGTCCGGTGAAGCGTCGGCGGGTGCGATGTCGTCACCCGGCGGATATGCCGTTGTGGGGTGTCAGCCTTGATCTGCCTCCTTCGCGATGCCGCTCGCGGACTGGTCTGGAACCATGCCTGTCCGCCCCATCCACGGCTCGGGACGAATGCAGCGCACCCAGTCGGCGAAGCCCGGGATACGGCCGAGGTCCTCGACGATGTGTTGCTCGGCGATCAGGCGGACCGGCACCACGCGGCCGGCGCTGTTGGTGATCGCCACGCCGAAAATCTGTTCAGCTAGCCAGCATCCTTCTGCATGATGGCGCAAGGCGCGGTGTCTGAAGTCGGCAAGGATGCGTTTCGACCCGTCCAGCCAGGCATGCACCGGAAGATAGTCCTCCGGCGTGCCGCCCCATTTGCGGGCGGACGAGACGGCGTGATGAAAACTGTGCGCCATGATCATCTCCTCAGAACTCATGTGCCGAGAAGTTGGTCGCCGTGTAGCGCTCGTTGTAGTCGAGATTGATCGCGCGCTCCGCGACCCTGAAGATAAACTCGCCATAGGCGCCGTCATTGTTCTCCCAGCCGCCGTGCGTTTCTTCGAGAAGAGCGTACGCCATG
>JAJYFW010000314.1 GCA_021785335.1 Pseudomonadota bacterium | reverse complement strand
GCAGCGAGAAGGAGCCGCGGAATTTCAACGCCCCGGCGAGGCCCGCCGTCAGCGCCAGCGCCCTGCCCTGCAGGCGCGTGACCACCTCCGGGTTGTCGTGGCGCGACAGCAGCGCGTCGGCGAGCGGCCCGAGCCGCACCAGCCGTCCCCGCACCGGGCGTCCGGGCAGGTGGAACGGCAGGATGCCGCGCGGGACCACGAGATCCGGCACATGGGGCCGGTCGGCGTCGAGAAAGGCGGGCGTGTCGGCCATGCGCATACAGAATAGGCGCTGCGCCGCCCGCCCGCTACCGTCGCCGGCAATGAAACGCTCCGCCGCATGACGCCCCCACCCGCGCCGCGCCCCTTGCGGGAAGAGGATGCCGCCGGCTTGCGCGAGGCGGCGCGGCTCGCCGATCCCCGCGATGCGCGGCGCATCTTCGCGGACCAGGTCAGGGAGCTTTCGTGAAGCGCGGACATTTCGGCACGCTTGCCGCCATCGTGCTGGCGCGCATGGCGTTCGGCCTGCAGGTGCAGACCGTGGCCACGCTCGGCCCCGCGCTTCGCCATGCCTTCGCGCTGGATTTCGCGGGGTTCGGCACGCTGGTCGGGCTCTACATGCTGCCTGGGGTGGCGCTCGCCATCCCCGTCGCCTTCGCCGGCAGGCGCATGGGCGACCGCAACGCGCTCGCCATCGGCATGGCGCTGATGACGCTGGGCAGCGCGCTCTCCGCCGCGGCGCCCGGCGTGGTGCTGTTCGGCGCCGGGCGGCTGATCTCCGGCGGCGGCGCGGTGGCGATCCTGGTCTTCCAGGGCAAGGTGCTGTCGGAGCGCTACAGCGGCCGCGCCTTCTCGCTCGCCACCTCGCTGCAGACCGGGGCGTTCCCGATCGGCATCGGCCTCGCGCCGCTCGTTCTCGGCCCGCTCGCCGCCTGGCTCGGCTGGCGCTCCGCCTTCACCGCCGGCGCCATCGTCGCCGGCATTCCCGTGGTGCTGCTGCTCGCCACCTGGCGGGAGATCGCGCCGGCAAGGGCGGTGGGCCGGGAGGTGCGCCTCGTGGTCCTCGCGGGGCTGGTCTGGGTCTTCTACAACGCGGGCTTCGCCAACTACCTCGCCTTCATGCCGTCGCTGATGGCCGCGCGGCATGTCGCCGGCGTCCTCGCGGCCTCCGTCGTGCCGCTCGCGACCTGGCCCAACCTCCTCTTCGTGCTCATGGGCGCCGCGGCCGGGCACCGTTTCGGCAACACGCCGGTCTTCCTCGCCGGCACGCTGTGCACGCTGGCCGCGATCGTCTGGGCCATCGGCGGCGGCCCGCTGCCCGCAACCGCGCTGCTGTTCGGCACGCTGGGCGCCGTGCACGGCGGCATCATCGTCGCCACCGGCACGCTGGCGACACGGCCGGAGAACCGCGGCGTCGGCATGGCGATCTTCTACACCGTCTATTACGCGGGCGGCTTCATCTTCCCCGCCCTGTGCGGCCATGCGGCGGACCTCGCCGGCGGCCCGCAGGGCGCGTTCATCGCCGCCGCCGCGCTCTCCACGCTCGCCATCCCGGCGTGGCTGCTGATCCGCTGAGCGGCGCCTCGGCCTAGCCTTCTCCGGCGCGCTGCAGGTCGCCGTCGATGGGCAGCGCCTGGCCGGAGATCATCCGCCCGTGCCGCGAGGCGAGGAACAGGATCAGCGCCGCCACGTCCTCGGGCGGCACGAAACGCCTGATGCTCTGCGCGGCGAATCCGCGCGCGATCGCCTCCTCCGGCGTGATCCCCGCGACCTCGGCGCGCCCGGCCATCACGCGGCGGATGCGCTCGCCGTCGACGGAGCCCGGCAGGATCGCGTTCACCGTGATCGCGTCGCGGCCAAGCTCGATCGCCAGCGTCTTGGTGAACCCCACCACCGCCCATTTCGACGCCGCGTAGGCCGCGCGGTTCGGGTAGCCGAAGCGCCCGGCGGCGGAGGACATGTTGACGATCGTTCCGTTTTCCGAACGCCTCAGGTGCGGGATCGCGAGCCGCGCCGTGTCGAACATCGCGGTGATGTTCACCGCCATCACGCGGTCCCACGCCGCGGGGTCGAGCCCCTCCACCGGCCCCGTCGGCCCCGCGATGCCGGCGTTGTTCACCAGCACGTCGAGCCCGCCCAATGCCGCCACCGCGCCGGCCACCATGGGCTCGATCTCGGCGCGCACGCCCATGTCGCAGCGCAGCGCCACCACGCCGGGGATGTCGATCTCCGCGATGTCGCAGACCGCGACCCGGTCGCCGGCACCGAGGAACGCCCGCGCGACCGAGGCGCCGATGCCCGAGGCGCCGCCGGTGATCAGGACACGACGCATGACCCTCTCCGAAGGCCGGCTCCGAAGGCCGGGGGCCCTGCCCCTGGTTCTCAGCTGCGCAGCGCGCCCAGCGCCCAGGCGAGCACGCCCTTCTGCGCGTGCAGCCGGTTCTCCGCCTCGTCGAACACGACGGATTGCGGCCCGTCGATCACCTCGGCGGTGACCTCCTCGCCGCGATGCGCCGGCAGGCAGTGCATGAAGATCGCGTCCCTCGCCGCCTTCGCCATCAGCGCCCCGGTCACGCGATAGGGCGCGAGCATGTTGTGCCGGCTTTCCGCCGGGTCGTCGGACATCGAGACCCAGGTGTCCGTCACCACGCAGCGCGCGCCGGCGACCGCCTGCTCCGGGTCCGCGGTCCATTCCACCGCGGCACCCTGCGCGCGCGCCCACTCCATCACCTCGGCGGGCGGCGCCAGCTCCCTTGGTGTCGCGAGCCGCAGCGTGAAGCCGAAGCGCACCGCCGCCTCGATCCAGCTGCGCGCGACGTTGTTGCCGTCGCCGCACCAGGCGACGACCTGGCCCGCCACCGTCCCGCGATGTTCCTCGAAGGTCATGACGTCGGCCATGAGCTGGCACGGGTGCGACGCGGCGGTGAGCCCGTTGATCACCGGCACGGTGGCGTATCGCGCCATCTCGTGCAGCTTCTCCGGCGCGTCGGTGCGCAGCATGATCGCGTCCACGTAGCGCGAGAGCACGCGCGCGGTGTCCGCCACCGTCTCGCCGCGGCCAAGCTGCGTCTCCTTGCCCGACAGCATGACCACGTCGCCGCCGAGCTGGCGCATCGCCACCTCGAAGGAAACGCGGGTGCGCGTGGACGGCTTCTCGAAGATAAGCGCCAGCGTCCTGCCCGCGAGCGGGCGGGAGGAAACGCCGTGCGCGCGCTTGAACCCGCTCGCCGCCTCCAGCATCTGGCGCAGCGTCGCGGTGTCGAAGTCCCGCAGGTCGAGGAAGTGGCGCGGCGGCGCCACATCCCCGTTCTCCGCCACGGTCCGGCGTGCCGCGCCGCTCACTTCGCGGCGACCCTGGCGGCACTCGGCTGGCAGCGGCGGGCGGCGCGGCGCACCATCTCCACGCCCGCCGTGATGTCCTCGTCGGTGATGACCAGCGGCGGCACCAGGCGCAGCACGTTCTCCGCCGCCGTCACCGCCAGCATCCCCTCGGCCATCAGCGCGTTGTTCACGTCGCCCACGGGCAGCACGCATTTGAGCCCGAGCATCAGGCCGGCGCCGCGCACCTCCTCGAACACCGCGGGGAATTCCTTCACCACCGCGGAGAGTTCGTCCCACAGGCGGCTCCCCTTGCGCGCCACGCCGTCGAGGAAGCCCGGCGCCAGCATCACGTCCAGCACCGCGTTGCCGGCGGCGCAGGCGAGCGGGTTGCCGCCGAACGTGGTGCCGTGCGTGCCCGGCAGCATGTGCTTCGCCACCGCCTCGGTCGCCAGCACGGCGCCGAGCGGGAAGCCGCCGCCGATGCCCTTGGCCGCGCTCATCACGTCCGGCGTGAT
>JAJYFW010000313.1 GCA_021785335.1 Pseudomonadota bacterium | reverse complement strand
CGCCGCCCGAGAGCCGCGTGACCGCGCTGTCCGGCGGCGGGCAGCGCAGCGCGTCGAGCGCGATCTCGATGCGGCGGTCGAGTTCCCAGCCGTCTTCCGCGTCGATCTTCTCCTGCAGTTCCGCCTGTTCGGCGAGAAGCTCGTTCATCTTCTCGTCGTCCATCGGCTCGGCGAAGGCGTTGGAGATCTCGTTGAAGCGCGAAATCGCGGCCTTGAGGGGGCCAAAGGCCTCCGCCGCGTTCTCGGCGACGGTGAGGTTGGGGTCCAGGTGCGGCTCCTGCGACAGGTAGCCGACGCGAGCCCCTTCAGCGGCCCAGGCCTCGCCGCCGTATTCCTTTTCGATGCCGGCCATGATCTTGAGCAGCGTGGACTTGCCGGCGCCGTTGACGCCGAGCACGCCGATCTTCACGCCGGGGAGGAAGGAGAGCGTGATGCCTTTGAAGACCTCTCGCCCGCCGGGGAAGCTCTTGGTCAGATCCTTCATCACGTAGACGTACTGGTAGGCGGGCATATGCGGCTCCGGTGGCTGGAGAGTGAGCTGGCGTGCGGACGGGCGCGGCGGGTCATGCCAGCGTTTGCGTGGCTCGTCACCCCTCGCGGCGGCAGGGAAGCGATGCGCCCGGCAGGGCTCGAACCTGCGACCAAGCCGTTATGAGCGGCCCGCTCTGACCAACTGAGCTACAGGCGCCTCGCGGCTTCTCTATCCCCCGCCGGCGCCGCCGCTTCAAGCTGCGGCATGGCGCCGCGCTCGGCGAAGAGCAGAAACAGGCCGGCGCCGACGATGATCGCAGCCCCCAGGACCGTGCCGCTGTCCGGCACCTCGCCGAAGACCAGGTAGCCGGTGACGGTGGCCCAGACGATGGAGGTGTACTGGAACGGCGCCACCAGCGAGGCGGGCGCGAGCTGGAGGCCGCGGTTGACGCCGCCATAGCCGGCCATGGTGATGAGCCCGATCGCCGAGAGCGCCACAAGGTCGAGCGGACCCGGCACGGTGAAGCGCAGCGCCGACCAGCCGGCGCCAAGTGCCAGCACGCCGGCGAGCTGCCAGGCGACCAGGACCGTTCCCGCGGTGCCGCGCAGGCGGCGCGTGAGGGTGAGGATCACGGAGTAGCAGAGGCTGCCGAAGACGCAGATCGCCTCCGCCCGGCCGACGCCGGCGACGGCCGCGGCACCGGGGCGGAGTGCCACCAGCACGCCCACGAGACCGACCAGGGCCGCGACCCAGCGGCGCGGCGCCACGCGCTCGCGCAGGAAGACGGCGGAGAGCACCATCACGTAGATCGGCACTGCCAGGTAGAAGGTGCTCACGGCCGCGAGCGGGAGCGTGCTGACCGAGACGTAGAAGCAGACCAGCTCCGTCGCGACCAGCACCATGCGGACGATTTGCAGCGCGATCTGGCCGCGGGCGAGGGAGGCGACGACGTCGCGCGAGCTGAGGAACGGGGCGAGGCAGACGAAGGCGGCGGCGCTGCGGAACAGCAGGATCTCGCCCAGCGGGTAGCGGTGGACGAAGTATTTGCCGAGGGCGTTGGAGACGGAGAAGACGGCGATGCCGAGCACCGTCATCGCGATCCCGAGCCGCGGCCGTTCCTCCATGGCGCGGACTAGAGCAGGGCCGGCGCGTGGCTGTCCATGGTGGCCATGGGGGTGGCTGGCGGCAGGTCGCGGGCGCCGGCGGCCTGGAGAAAAGCGGCGATGGCGTCGAGTTCGGCGGGGTTGCGCGTGGCGTCGCGCACGTCGCCGCGCGGCACCCACACGATGGTTTCGTATCGGGCGCGGGTGAGCAAGACGCGATAGGTGTTGATTCGGTTGGCCATCGCCTCGGTGGCCGCGACGCGCTGCCAGGCGGTGCCGGAGAAGCGGCGCGTGCGCCAGCCCTCGGGTCCGCGCATCAGGTCGCCGCCCCAGCACAGGCCGACGTGGTCGAGCTCCAGGCCCTGGCACGAGAATTCGGTCGCGACCGTCTCCAGCGCGTCGGACGCGCGGACATCCGGCCAGCGGTCGAGAAACCAGCGCGCGACGGCGTTCGCGTCCATGTGCGGCAGCTCGACGCCGAGGCCATCCGCGCGCAGCCGTTTCGCCCCTGAACTGGCGACCAGGCCCACGCGCCGCAGCCCGCGCGCCCGCCCGCGCAAGGCGGCACGCATCGCGTCGAGATCGCGGGTGAGGAAGACCGGGATGGTCTCTGTCTCGGCGAGGGCGCGGGCACGGGCGGCATCACCCTCGAGCACGGCATCGACCCAGGCGGGCAGCGCGGGGGCGCGCAGCGTGCGCCGAGCAACGGCAAGGTGCAGCCTGGGATCGCGTTCGGCCGGCAGGGAGGGCGGCAGGGTTCGCCTGGCGTCGGCGTGGCCCGGCGTCTCGGCTGCAAGCACGCGCCAGGAAGGGCGGTCGCGCAGCGCCTGCGCCCATTCCAGGATGCCGCCCTCGCCGTCGTGGATTTCCTGGCCGCCGCCGACGAGGCACACGATCGCCGCACCGCCCTCGTGGCGCCCCATGATGTCGAGCAGCAGCGCGGGTTCGGAATCCGAGAGCGCCACGTCGCGGTCGCGGCTCTTGCGGACGGCATGCGCGCGGTTCCAGACGCGCTGCGCCTCGTCGACGACGATGACACGCTCCGGCGGCATGTCGCCGGCCTGTACGTGCGTGTCGCGGAATTGGGGCAGTGCCTGGATCGCGGCCTCCACTCGCTGGCGTGCATCGCGTGCCGGCGTGCCACCGGCCGTGGCATCGCGGGCCAGCGCCTCGCGGAAGACGTGGACGAGGGTCGGGTTGCCGGTGAGGAAGGTGGCGCCGACGCCGCGCCCTGCCCCGAACACGACGTCCAGGCCGCAAAGCGTCTTGCCGGCGCCAGGAATACCGGTGACGAACAGCGCCGTCTTGCTCCCGGCGGCGATACTGTCGCGGATCGCCGCGGCGATCGCCGCCTGGGTGGCGGCCAGCGCCTCGCGGTCGGCCAGTGCCTCGGCCAGTTCCTCGACGCCGTTGCGGGCGTAGAGGCTGCGTGCCGCTTCCACGATCCCCGGTACCGGGCGGTAGGGCGCGCCGCCCCAGGCTGCCACGTCGAGCGGTGCCACCGGTTGCGGCAAGGCCCCCCACAGGTGCCGCAGCAGCGCGCCCAGGGCCGCGGCGCCGGTCGCGAGCGGTGGCGTGGCGCCGGCCAGCAGCAGGGGCATCGTCACGGGCGCCGGCCTCGCTTCGGTCGCCACCAGGATCGGAACGATCGGGAAGCCACGGGAGCCGGCGTGGAAATCCTGGAGGTCGAGGGCATAGTCCTCGACCTGGCGGAGGTCAGCGAGTTCGACGCGGGTAGCACCCGCCTTCACCTCAAGCACGAACACGCCGCGCGCCGTGGCCAGCACCGCGTCCAGCCGCTTGCCAAGGCGGCGCAGGCGGAATTCCAGGTGCAGTGCCCATTCGGATGCCTGATCCAAGCCGGCTAGCGCCGTGCGCAGCAGGTCCACCGTTTCCCGCCAGGCGCGCAACTGCTGCGGCTCGCTGCGGCGGAACGACTGTTTCTCCTCGGCGGCGAGCCGGGCCACCATCGTCTCGGGGTCCAGCGCGAGGAAATCGGCGACACGCATGCGGCAAGGCTAGGGCGGTGGCCGTCGGCGTGCCAAGGGCGGCGCCCGCCCCCTCCCCGGCCCGGCAAACCCAAGGACGTTGCGCCCCGGCCGCGGTTCTGGCATCAGCCCGGCAAACGCGGGAACCCGCCCGACTCGGGGTGTGTCCGTGTGCCTGCCAAACGAGGGGAACGCGACCGATGTCCTTGGCCCATCTGGCCATCCTTGCCGGCGGTGTGCTGGCAATCGTCT
>JAJYFW010000312.1 GCA_021785335.1 Pseudomonadota bacterium | reverse complement strand
GATGAAGCCGCCCGCCGCCGCCATGGCCGCCGCCTCGATCTCCGCCTCGTTCGCCCCCGGCCGGCCCATTGCGATGTTGGCCGCGATGGTGTCGTCGAACAGCAGGGAGTCCTGCCCGACATAGGCGATCGCGTCGCGCAGGCTCGCGAGCGTCACGTCGCGCACGTCCGCGCCGTCGAGCCGCACCGCGCCGCCCGTCGCCTCCATCAGCCGCGGCAGCAGGGCGAGCGCCGTGGACTTGCCGCCGCCGGAGGGGCCGACGAGGGCCACCATCCTGCCCGGCGCCGCGCGCAGGGAGAGCCCGTCCAGCGCCACCCGCCCGTCGGGATAGGTGAAGCGCACGTCGTCGAACACCACTTCGCCGTGCCCGCCGGGCAGCGCCCTCGCACCCGGCCGGTCCGCGATCCCCGGCTTCTCGTCGATCACCGCGAAGATGCGCGCGAGCCCCGCCACGCCTTCCTGCACCGCCGCGTTGAGGCTGCCGAGTGCGCGGATCGGCCGCGCCGCCAGCAGCAGCGCGGTGACGAAGCCGGTGAAGTTGCCGAGCCCGGAGGCGCCGGTCGCCGAGCGCCAGCCCGCGAACCCGATCACCGCGGCGACGGCGGCCCCGCCCAGCACCTCCAGCATCGGGTCCAGCACCGCGCGGGTGCGGATCATGCGCATCAGGTTGCGCTGCAGGGTCGCGAAGGTGCCGGCCGCGCGCGCGACCTCCGCCTCCTCCAGACGGTAGGCCCGCACCGTGCGCGCCTGCGCGAAGCTCTCGGTCAGCATCGCCGAGGCGTCGCCCACGCTCGCCTGCATCCGGCCGGAGGCGTTGCGGATGCGCTTGCCCACGCGCTGGATCGGCAGGGCGGCGAGCGGGTAGAGCAGGGCGGCGATCAGGCACAGCACCCAGTCCATCCACAGCATCGAGGCGACCAGCGCCACCAGCGTCACCGCGTCGCCGGCGCCGGAGACCGCGCGCACCGCGGCGTCGCGGATGGTGTTGGCGTCCGTCGTGAAGCGCGCGGCGAGCTGCGCCGGCGCCTCGCGCTCCACGCGCTGGAGGTCGGCGCGCGCGAGGTGGGCGAACATGGACTCCTGCAGGCCGCGCACCACGGAGAGCACCAGGGACTGCACGGTGATGGACTGGAAATACTGCGCCAGCGCCTTGATGCTGGTGATCGCGACGATGAGCACCGGCACCTGGTAGAGGATGCGCGGGTCGTGGTTGTCGAACATGTTGAAGGCGTGGCGGATGACCAGCGGATAGGCGCCCTGCGCCAGCGCCAGCAGCAGGGTCAGCGCCGCGACGGCGAGGACGAGGCTCCGGTGCGGCCAGACCTGCTCGCGCAGCAGCCGGCGCACCAGCACGCGCGCGTCGGCGTGGGCTTCGGCGCCTTTCGTGTCCTGCGGCGGCTCGGGCGGCCTCGCGTCCATCGCGGCCGTCTAGCAGCGCCGCCCTCGCTCGTCACGGCGCCGTGTCAGTGCGCCGCCGGGACAACACGGCAAGGTCGGTGCGCCGGCTCCAGGAGGGCCGCTGCCGCGAAATAAAAATTCTTCCTAAAAATAGAGCCGACGACGTGACGCCGCGCAAACTTCCCGATAGCGTCTGTGCGCGAGTCGGCGGTGTCGCGCTGACGTTTTTTGGCGCGGGAGGCGCGGCGTATGCTGGTGATGGCGCACAACACCAAGGCTGGCGAATACCTCGAGCAATACCTGGATCCGGAAGGTGTCGCCGAATTCGTCCGCGAAAATTACAGCGGCCTCGGCGGCAATGCGGCGGTGCGCATCTGGGCGGAGGATTGCTCGCCGCCCAAGGATCCCGGCAACATTTCCGTCAACACTCGCTACGATGACGATGCCGGCGTGCTTCTGTTCGGGAAGGACCGCGCGACCATGTGGTCGGCCTTCGCCGTCGCCGAGAGGCAGAATTGCACGGTCAGGTCGCGGCTCGGCCAGATCCTCGTCGTGTCCGGCAAGTACAGCGGCGAGGGGGCCGGCGAGCGCATGCGGCGAGCCTACAACAACAGCCGCCCATTGTGGAACACGATCAAGAGCAACGTGAGGATGATGGCGAGGGGCAGCCCGGCCCGCGCCACCCTGAAGGCGACCAGCCAGCAGCTTACCCGCTCGCAACTGCGCGACCGGGGCTTCTTCGTGTTCATCTGCGCCCGCGCCTCGATCGTGGGTCAGGTACCGAAGCGCTCGGTTACGATCATCGACCAGGCGAGTATCGCTATCGGCGCGATGGCGAAGCTGGTCTTCGTCAACAATTACATGGAGTAGCCGGGGGCCGCCGCACGGGCAGCACCCCCCGCGGCGCTTCAGCCGCCGTTCTCCGTGGCCGCCGTCTTCTCGTAAGCCCGGTAGGCGTCGAGGAAGATCTCGTCCATGTTCCGCCCGGCGACGTATCCTTTCATGCCGCGCGGCTTCCTCACCCCCGGCATCTGGCGCGGGCATTCCTCGATCCTGCCCAGCACCGTGCGCACCGGCAGCAGCGCCGTCCAGGCCGGGACCGCGTAATCCTCCTCCTCGTCGTGCACGCCGA
This sequence comes from Pseudomonadota bacterium, assembly GCA_021785335.1. The sequence continues at coordinate 1,288 of JAJYFW010000312.1, read as the reverse complement.
CGTCGCGGATCTTGGCGGAGGCCTGCTCGATCTCCATGCCGATGAAGCTCGTGGCCTTGACCTCCTGCTTCGTGGGCGGGCGCATCAGGCCGGCGCGGCCGGGGAAGAAGCGGTCGAGGAAGCGGTCCATCAGCCGCAGCTTCTCCGCCGGGTCGTCGATGAGGCGCGCGGTGCCGAACGCCATCACGGCGCGGTAGTTGACCGAGTGGTTGAACCCGCAGCGCGCCAGCACGATCGCGTCCACGTGCGTGACCGTGAGGCACACCGGCAATCCCTGGCCCTGGTTGCGGATCATCCGGCTGGCGGAGGAGCCGTGCCAGTAGAGCCGGTCGCCCTCGCGCCAGAACGAGGTCGGCGTGCAGTAGGGCTGCCCGTCGATGACATAGGCGATGTGGCAGACCAGCGCCCGGTCGAGGATGTCGTGGACGGTCGCCTTGTCGTAGTGGCCGCGCATCGGGCGGCGGACGACGCGGTTGCGCTTGCTGACGGGGAAGGAATCGGCGGTCTTGCTCACGCGGGAAATCCTCGGTTGCGGCACCTATGCAGCGTGAAGTGGTACGGTGCGGAAGGTCCGTTTCGCCCCGGCCCGCCATACCATTCCGCTGCGGGAGGGGGCTGGCCGAACACCGGCGCAGCCGCTAGCCCTGCGCCATGCACCGCGTGGGCGTCTATGTCGGGCTCGACCTGGTGGGCGACGGGCTGATCAAGCTGCCCTTCGTCCGCGCGCTGCGCCGCGCCTTCCCCGGCGCCGAACTGACCTGGATCGCGGGCGAGGGCCGCAGCGCCTATGCCGGCGCGCTGGCGCCGCTGATGCACGGCCGGGAGGGGAGGGGCCTGCTCGACCGCGTGCTGGAGGAGACGGGAACCGGCGCCGGCCTGCGCCGCGCGCTCGGCCCGCGCCTCGACCTGCTCATCGACACCCAGGCGCATGTCGGCACCACGCTCGCGCTGCGCCTGCTGCGCCCGCGCCGCTTTGTCTCCGCCGCCGCCGGCTACTGGCTCTCGGACCGCCGCCCGCGCGGCGACCGTCCGCGGCGTGTCGTCGAGCGCCTGCTGCTGCTGCTGGAACTCGCGACTGGAGTGAAGCCGGACGCCTCGGGCGCCGTGGAGCTTCCCGCGGCGGCGCGCGCCCGGGCGGCCGCGCTGCTGCCCGGAGAGGAACGCCGGGTGGCGCTGGTTCTCGGCGCCGGCGGGCGGCACAAGGCCTGGCCACTCGCACGCCACATCGAGCTGGCCCACGCGCTCGCCGCGCGCGGCATCCGCCCCGTCGCCATCGCCGGCCCCGCCG
>JAJYFW010000311.1 GCA_021785335.1 Pseudomonadota bacterium | reverse complement strand
ATGACCACGGGGCTCGCCGAAGTGTTCACCATGGGGGTGAAGGCCGGGATCGAGCCGCTGGCGATCTGGGAAGCGGTGCGCCAGGGCGCGATCGGCCGGCGCGGCGCGTTCGACGCGATGCCGGATCAGTTCCTGCCGAACACATACGAACCCCCGGCCTTCGCGCTGCGGCTCGCGTTCAAGGACGTGTCGCTGGCGTGCCAACTGGGCCGCGAGATGGGCGTGCCGATGCGGCTCGCGAACCTGGTGCATGCGGAGATGACCGAGGCGATGAACCGCGGCTGGGCGGACCAGGACTCACGGTCGGCCATGAAACTGCAAGTGGAACGCGCGGGGGTGAACATCGAGGTGGATCCGCAACGGCTGGCCGAGGCGGTGGAGGGGATGAAGAAGTAGCCCGCGCCGGCCCGCCATGGCGGTCGGCGCGGAGTTCCAGGCCCATGTCCTCGACCTGCTGGCGGAGCTTCGCCCCGTCGCGCGGCGGATGTTCGGCGGTGTCGGCCTCCTGCGCGACGGGGCGATGTTCGCGCTGCTGTCGCGAGACGTGATGTATTTCCGGGTGGACGCGACCACCCGCCCGCGCTTCGCGGCGGCGGGATGCGCCCCGTTTCGCTACCGGCGCGCCGGGCGGGAGGTCTCGATCGAAACCTACTACGCCGTGCCGGACGGGCTCAACGACGAGCCGGAGGCGCTCGTCCTCTGGGCGCGGGACGCGGTCGCGGCGGCGCTGCGCGGGCAGAAGACGCGGCGGCGCGCCAAGGGCTGATGAAACGTCAGTCGGCCGCCGTCAGCCGGATCGCTCCGAACGTATCGACCGCGGCGAACCAGCCGGCGGGCACCAGGCAGGTCGCGTCGTATTCCTGCACGATCAAAGGCCCTGGCAGAGGCCCCGCACCGGCCAGCCCCGCGCGGTCGATGACCGGCGTTTCCACCCAGCCGGTGCCGGGGAACCACGCCCGCCGCCGCGCCGGCACGTCGGCCACGGCGGGCGGGATCGCCGCGCCCAGGCGCGGACGTTCGGGGATGCCGCGGGCGATGACCGACAGGCCGATCAGTTCGACCGGTTCGCCGGCCGGCGCGCGGAAACCGTAGCTGCGCGCGTGCTCGGCGCCGAACAGGTCAGGCAGCGCGGCCAGCCAGGCGGCGGCCTCGCCCTCGGGCAGCGGCACCGCGAGTTCGCTCGACTGGCCCACGTAGCGCGCTTGCGCGAGGCGGCGAAACGCGCGCTGAGTGACGGGGAATCCGTCGGCGGCCAGCCGCTCCGCCCCCGCCGCTTCCAGCGCCGCCAGCGCCGCCCCGACCACGGCGGGATCGGCCCCGGCTACCGGCGTGCGCAGGCTGCGGGAAGCGTGGTGCTCGGTCTCGGCGGCCAGCAGGCCGAAGGCACTGAACACGCCGGGCAGCGGCGGCACGATCACGCGGGTGATGCCGAGTTCCGCGGCGATCGCGGCGGCGAACAACCCGCCATTGCCGCCGAAGGCGAGCAGCGCGAACTCCCGCGCGTCCCGCCCGCGCTCCACCGACACGGCGCGGATCGCGCGCATCATGTTGGCGTTCGCCACGCGCAGCATGCCCGCCGCCGCGTCCTCCACCGACAAGCCCATCGGCCCGGCGAGGTCGCGGGCCACCGCCGCCCGCGCCGCCGCCGCATCAAGCTTCACTGCCCCGCCCACCAGGCCGGCAGGATCGAGATAGCCGAGCACCAGGTTGCAATCGGTAATGGTGGGCGCGGTGCCGCCGCGGCCATAGCAGACCGGGCCAGGATCCGCCCCGGCGCTGTCCGGCCCCACCTTCGGCGCCCCGGCGGCATCGAGCCGGCAGATCGAGCCGCCGCCGGCACCCACCTCGGCCAGATCGATCGCCGGCAGTTTCAGCAGATACCCCGCGCCGACCAGCAGGCGGGAACCGGCCATCACGCCGGCGCCGACTTCCAGGGCCTCGGTCCGCAGCACCTCGCCGTGCTCGACCAGCCCGGCCTTGGCGGTGGTGCCGCCCATGTCGAAGGTGATGATCCGTGGCTCGTCCAGCCGGGCGGCCAGCGCCGCGCCGCCCACCACGCCGGCGGCGGGGCCGGATTCGATGATGTGCACCGGCTGCGCCGCGGCGAACGCCGCCGAGGCCACCCCGCCGTTCGACTGCATCAGCTGCACCGGCGCCGCGATCCCCATCGCCCGCAGCCGCGCTGCGAGCGCGGTCAGATAGGCGCGCACCACCGGCTGCACATAGGCGTTGATGACGGTGGTGGAGGTGCGCGGATATTCCTTGATCTCCGGCAGGATTTCGCTGCTGAGCGAGACCGGCAGATCGGGCAGCGCGGCCCGCACCAAAGCCGCCACCGCCTGCTCGTGCGCCGGGTTGGCGTAGGAATGCAGCAGGCAGATCGCCAGGCTTTCCACCCGCTCCGCCCGCAGCATCGCGATCGCGGCGGCGACGGAAGCCGGGTCAAGTGGCACCGACACGCCGCCGTCCGGGCGCAGCTTCTCGGTCACTTCCAGACGCAGCCTACGTTCCACCAGCGGCGGCGGCTTCATCCAGCCGATGTCGTAGACGCGCGGCATGCGCAGGTCGCGGATCTCCAGGATGTCGCGGAAGCCGGCGGTGGTGATCAGCGCCGTGCGCGCGCCCTTGCCCTCCAGGATGGTGTTCGATCCGATGGTGGTGCCGTGCAGCACCTCCGCGACCGTCCCGCCCGCCTCGGCGAGCAGCGCGGACAGCCCGGCCATGATCCCCTCGCTGTAGTCGGCGGGGGTGGAGGCGACCTTGCGCGTGAGCACCCGTCCGTCGGCGGCGATCGCCACCAGATCGGTGAAAGTGCCGCCGATATCGATGCCGATACGCAGCGTCATGCCGGCGTCCCCCGGCGCGCCGCGCGCAGCGCCGCGGTCGCCGCGACATCGACCTGCGGCGGATCGTCTTGCGCCACCACGCCGTAGTCGCGCGCCGCGCCCGCGACCGTCACCAGCCCGTCGCGCAGATCCTTCGCCACCGCCGCCGGATCGCGCGCCAGCGGATCGCCGAACCCGCCGCCGCCGGGCAGTTGGTGGCGGAACACCTCGCCAGCGCGGAAGGTCATCGTCAGCTTGGCGTGCAACCCCTGTTCCGCCGGCGTGTCGGGGTTCAGCAGGTTGCGCCCGGCCGCGCCCTCCCCGCCGCCCGCCAATCCATACGGGCGGTGCGTCTGACGGTCGGCGCGCACCTGCAAAATCCCCTCCTCGGCCAGCATCCGCCAGGTGCGCCGCATCGCCGCGCCGCCACGGAAGCGGCCGGCGCCGCCGGTATCGGGGACGAAGCCGTAGTCCAGCACCTCCAGCGGATTTTCCGCCTCGATCACCTCCACGCTGAAACTCGCCATGTTGGCGAACATGGTGGTGTTGCCTTCCAACCCGTCGGCCCACGGGCGCGCGCCCCAGGCGCCGGACAGGAAGTCCACATAGATGAAACCCTTGCGGTCGCGGTCGTAGCCGCCGACGGTGATGCCGGTATTGCCGCCGTCGCCGGCGGCGAACACGCGATCGGGGTACAGTTTCGCCAGCGCGCCGAACGCGCAGTCGGTGGCGCGAAACCCGGTCAGTCCGCGCGCCGCGCAGGCCGCCGGCGGCAGCGCGTTCATGATCGTGCCGGGCGGCGCGATGACGGAGATGGCGCGGAACACGCCGTCGTTGTTCGGCATGTTTACCGACAGAACCGACTTCGCGGCGGTGAAGCTGGCCGCCGCGGTGTAGCTCCAGGTGTTGTTGATCGCGCCCTTCACCTGAGGCGCGCTGCCGGTCCAATCGAACGTCATGCTCTCGCCGTGCTTGCGCACGGTACACACCAGCGGGATCGGCACCCCGGCATCGATC